>JAJRSY010000098.1 GCA_024278565.1 Bacteroidota bacterium | reverse complement strand
ATGGCCATGACTTCTTTCATTTGACTGTTTTCTGTCTGATTTTCTGATTTTTTAGTATCCTTACAAGAAAAAAATCCTATTAAAATGAATACGAATAAGAAGTGCTTTTTCATTCTGATTTACTATTTTGAAGGGTTATGTTCTTTATGGTATAAGTGTAGTCTTTTACCTTGGTGTCGGTAATGGTTTTTTTTAGATCATCAAGTGAAACCGTACTTTTGTCAAAAGTAACAACGGCCTGTTTTTTGTCGTAGTTGACCTCTCTGACCCTACACCTTTCAAGCCTTCTAGGTTGGTCTTAATGGTATCGGCACAACCTTCTTGACACGCCATTCCTTCTATGCTTATAAGCGCTACTTTATTTGACGTTGTATCAGCAGTATTTTTTTGAGTGTTTTTGGTACTGGTGCATTGGATCGTAAACACCAAGATCAGCAGGGGAAACAATTTTTTAAATGACATAAGTTTTTTTTTCAAAAGTACTGAATATTTTGCTTTTTTCTCAACCCTTCGATAACTGTGGCCATACCTCGAACATAGATTTTTAAGCTGCTATTTATCATAAAAAATGCCACCTTTGTGCATAGAACTCGTCTTGAGTTTCAAAAATTCGCTGCAAATTTGTCTTTTCCGCCCAAATTTCGTCTTTTTCTTGGCGCATAGTAGGGCTATGAGCCGCAAAAAAGCCTTCATTTGGTCACAAAATCCTTAATTTTCGCTTGAATCTTAAAACTCAAGACGAGTTCAAAATATCATACATGAACGATTACAATAAAAAATGGATTTACCTTATTGTTCTGTCCCTGATCTGGGGGTCTTCGTTCATTCTTATGAAAAGAGCCCTTTTGGGTTTTACCCCATTGCAATTGGGAGGTCTTCGAATTGTAATTGCATCGCTATTTCTGTTCGTATTGGGTTTTCGAGGGTTATTTAAATTAAGTGCTAAAGATTGGAAATGGCTGACCATGGCCGGACTGTTAAGTTCTTTCTTTCCTCCCTTTTTGTTCGCTTTGGCACAAACAGAATTAGATAGTGGTGTGACTTCAATTTTCAATTCTGTAGTGCCTTTATTGACAACCGTTGTGGGTATTGCATTGTTTGGTGCAATGATCACTAAAAAACAGCTACTAGGGGTCTTTATAGGTCTATTGGGGACTCTGGCGTTGATTCTAACGGGCATGGAGTTTAGCCCTGATCAAAACTACTGGTATTCGATATTTGTCTTGCTTTCTGCACTGGGGTATGCCCTGAACATAAATATCATAAAAAAACATTTGGCGCATTTGAGCCCGCTGGTTGTGACAACGGCTAGTTTTGCAGTTGCTTTTTTACCGGCTCTGGCCATTGTCGTGTACTCGGTTTTTTTTACTCAAATAGACATAAACCCTCAAATGCAGTCTGCTATGTGGTATCTGTTGGCGCTAGCGGTAGTGGGTACTTCAATTGCCAATATATGTTTCAATAAGTTGATTCATTTGTCGAGTCCGGTTTTTGCGGCTTCGGTAACTTATATTATACCATTGGTAGCTGTTTTATGGGGTGTTTGGGATGGGGAGGTCATCAATTTCTATCAATTGCTTGGTGGCGTGATCATTCTTTTTGGGGTCTGGCTGGTCAACAAAAAGAAAAGGCCAACCTCTTAGATTGGCCTTAAAATCAGTACTATTTAGATGTGGACAATGTCATTCAAAATCGGCATCTGAAACACCTTCGTTGACCTTTATTTCTTTTACAATAAAATCGAAGCTCTGGGGCCCCATGGCCTGTGCCATTAAAAAGGGAAACCGTATACCGGCCACTTCTTTGTAATCTGACAAGGCTATGGTACTGGTAATTTGTTGCCCGTTCATTTTGGCAACCGTAACCACTTGTAGTTTTAGACCGGTCTCCACATCATAAAAAACCGCTTTGTCATCGGACACCTTTATTTTATATACTTTTTTTCCGTCAACGGTCTCAATGCCCTCTAAAGTTACGCCGCCGCTAAGTTGGTCCAACTCAGGAAATGGGGCCGATTCTTCTTTAAGTTTTTTCAGTTCAGCTTCATCCATTTCTTTACGCTGCCCTTGCATTATCATATAACCGGCACCATCGTTCAAGACCTGCTTGCTCATAGAGTTGCCCATCACTTTTACATCTTGCATAAATTGGTTGTTGGCCGTTTTCTTTATAGCAAGGTTCAATTTCGTGCCCTGCATCTCTGCTTCTGCAGTTAGTGAATAGGATTGTACGGCTTCCAGTTTTTCCTTTCCCCCAATGACCTCAATATATTTGTTGAGAATGTCATTTACGGTTACGCCTTCTGGCAGGGCGGTTTCATAATTCGGTTTTTCTACAGTATTCGCATTTTTGTCGAAATAGTTGACCGAAACAGGTTTTCCGTTTAACGAGACTTTCTCCAAATTCTTCAGAACATCGCTTCCTTTTCCCGTTACGACGATTCTTGTCTTTTCGGTACTGATATATTTTTGGGCAGCATTTTGAACATCGGCTACCGTTATGGCATTGATACGCTCTAGATAGGTTTTGTAAAAATCTTTTGGAAGATCCTCAATTTGAATATCCAAGGCATAGTCTGCAATGGTCTCGGGGTTTTCCAGTGCCATAATGAACCTGCCGACATATTTGGCCTTTGTGTTTTTCAGTTCTTTTTCGGTGACGGGGGCGGTACGGATCCTGTCGATTTCTTTAAATAACTCAACTACAGAACTGTCGGTCACGGCATCGCGAACACTGGCGGCCGCACGAAATAGCGAGGGGGCGTATTTGTCATTTCCCATTTGCGAATACGAGCCGTAGGTATAGCCTTTGTCTTCCCTTAGGTTCAGAAACAATCTTCCTTCCCCACCCCCACCTAGAATTTCATTGGCGAGAACTGCGGCAAGATAATCGGGGGCCTTCATTTTTAGGTCTATAAGGTTCTGTACCGAGATTTCTGATTGTACGGCATTGGGCACATCCACAAAATTAATCTGGGAATACTGTACACCAGATGGCTTCGAAAACTGAAATGATGGGGGCACGGCCTTGGTCCAAGGGGTAAAGTACTCTTTGACCATTTTTTTCGTTTCCTTAAAATCAACATCACCGATAATGACCAAATAGGCATTGGCAGGCACGAAATAGTTGCGGTAAAACCGTTGTACATCTGTCAGTGTAACCTGGTTTACCGTCTCTTGAGTGGTGAGCTCACCGTAAGGGTGTTTTTTTCCATAGGCCAAGGCGTTGGTTACCTTTCGAGCAATTGCCTTGACATCTTTTTCTTGACTTTTCAATCCTGTGATCAATTTTTCCTTTTCTTTTTCAAATTCCTCTTGGGTGAAATTGGGATTAATGGCCGCATCTGCCATCAGTTCTAAAATACGCGGAAAATATTTTGATAGCGAACTGGCATAAGCACTTTGTGAACTAAAACTAATTCGGGCACCCAAAAAATCCACTTCCTCGTTAAAATCATCTTTGGTAATGTTTTTAGACCCGTTGCCCAAAAGGCTTCCGGTTAAAGAGGAAACCCCAGCTTTTTCACCTTCGGAAATGGGCGGGTTGTCTATTTTTAGCTGTATTGAAACCCGTGGCAGTTTGTGATTTTCTACGACCAGTACTTTAAGCCCGTTCTTTAGCTCAAAACGTTGTGGGTCTTTTAGGTTGATTTCAGGTGCTGGCCCAGGTTCGGGCATTTGTGTTCTGTCTACTTGTGCGTTGACGGTCAGGGCAATCAATACCATGACCAATGTTGTAACTGATTTTCTCATCGTGTGTTTAATTTGCGGGTTGTTCTTCAGGTAAATATTCTAAGACCACTCTTTGGTTGGGGTTCAAATACTTTTTGGCCAGATCACGTATTTCTTCTCGGGTAATGGATCGGTATATTTCAATTTCAGAATTGATAAGGCTCGTATCATCATAGAGCATATAGTTTCTGGCCAATGAATTTGCGATGCCCTCAACGCTTGAATTCGAATTGATAAACCTGTTTTCAAACTTGTTTTGAAGTTTTTGAAAATCTCTTTCTGAGATGAGCTCGGTTTGCACTTTTACGATTTCCCCATCAATTTCCTTCATGATATCGGCCAGGGTATTATCACCCACCGGAAGCCCACCAACAATATAAGAACCATAATCTTCTTGCGAGCCGTTAAAGGCGAAAACCTGCAGTGCCATTTTCTTTTTGTCCACAATTTTCTTGTACAGCCTTGAGCTTTTTCCATCACTGAGCAATGTTGACACCATATCTAAAACATAGGCATCCCTACTGGTCTGTTCAGGTGTTCTATACCCCAACATAATAAGGGGGATCTGAATGTTGGGATCTCTATATTCGGCCTTTATGGTTTCGGTAATAGGGTCTTCCACAAAAGTATTTCTTTTAATATCGGCCCCTCTCGGAATCGGGCCAAAATAATCTTGGACCATTTTTTTTGTCTCTTCAATATTGATGTCGCCAGCAACCACCAGAACGGCATTATTGGGCACGTAATAGGTTTTGTTGAATTCTTTGAAATCGTCTAAGGTGGCACTGGCCAAGTGTTCTAACGAACCTATGGTCTGCCATCGATAGGGGTGTTTTTTAAAAAGATTGATGGCTATTTGTTCACTCCATCTACCATAGGGCGAATTATCGATACGCAATCTTTTTTCTTCTTGCACCACTTCTTTTTGGGTATCAACACCAATTTTGTTGATTATGGGGTGCATCATGCGTTCAGATTCTAACCACAAACCAAGTTTGAGGTTGTTCGAAGGAAATACCTCATAATAATAGGTTCTGTCTTGAGTGGTGTTCGCATTGTTCTTACCGCCATTAGAGGCCACGATCTCAAACCATTTGCCCCGTTCAATATTCTTGGTGCCTTCAAATAAGAGGTGTTCGAAGAAATGTGCGAATCCTGTTTTTTCAGGGTCTTCATCTTTTGCCCCAACATGGTACATGACCGAGGTGGTCACGATCGGTGCTGAATTGTCTTGGTGCAGTATTACATGCAGTCCGTTGTCCAGCTTGTACTCTTCAAAATCTACTTTTTGGGCTTTTGCCGTCACTACCAGTAACAGTATTGCTAGAGCCGATACTACTTTTTGTTTCATCATAATAGTGTTTAGATTTATTCTTGTAATTCTCAATGATATGGTATAGATTTTAGTTGTTAGTGCCTATTATAGGATTATTGTTACAATTAATAAAAGGAGGTCGCGTAAATTCAATTATTTTTGAATCGTTTTTTCAGAAACAAGTTCTTCTTAATCGTTAGTTCAAGAGACAAGATAGTGATTTAAACTCACCAGTAGGTTTAATTCCCCTACTACTTTGTATCGAAATGATTAACCTGGTTCGGCAGGCGGGGGTGTTTTCTTTTTTCATGCCAGGTGGGCCTGCCAGCCGGTAGACAGGTTTGCCCCAAGGTTATTGACTTAGTGCCTTTACTCATATTTTTATAACTTTTTAAGTTGGTTTGCCATTTTCATAAAGATGCAGGTTAAAATATCAATAAATCACTTGTAGATTTCTCATTTACCCCTATATTTGCATCCGCTTAAAGAGAATAAGCATTAATTTTTTTAATCAATATACACGCTATGTATGCAATTGTAGAGATGGCAGGGCAGCAATTTAAAGTTGCGAAAGACCAAAAAGTGTATGTTCACCGTTTGCAGACCGAAGAAGGTAAAAAGGTAACTTTTAACAATGTACTTCTTTTAGATGACGGAAAGAACATCACCATAGGCGCCCCAGCCATAGACGGAGCCGCTGTTGAGGCCAAAGTCATTAAGCACCTAAGAGGTGATAAGATAATTGTCTTTCACAAGAAAAGACGTAAAGGTTATCGTAAGAAAAACGGGCACCGTCAATCGTTGACCGAAATTATTATTGAAAGTATCGTTGCCAAGGGTGCAAAAAAATCGGTAAAGGCCGAACCAAGGAAAGCAGCTCCGAAAAAAGAGGCTGTAGCAAAGGTAGCTGCCCCGAAAGTAAAAGCAGCACCTAAAAAGGCAGCTCCAAAAAAAGCTACGGTTAAAAAAACCGTTTCAAAGGCAAAACCCGATGATTTGAAAAAAGTTGAGGGTATAGGGCCGAAAATCGCTGAGATTTTCAATAATGCGGGTATTTTGACCTTTGCTGATCTTGCAAAGACACCTGTAAAAAAATTAGAAACAATTTTAGCTGAGGCAGGTTCACGTTATGCTTCTAAGAATCCTGGGTCATGGCCCAAGCAGGCAAAAATGGCTGCTGATGGTAAATGGGATGAGTTGAAGAAATGGCAAGACGAGGTCAAAGGCGGAATCGAGTAAATATAATATGGTGGATGTTGCTCTTCGGCTACGTTCAGAATCCATATTTTCATGATAAGAATTAAAATAAAATAGCATGGCACATAAGAAAGGTGTAGGTAGTTCTAAAAACGGTAGGGAATCAGAATCGAAACGTTTGGGCGTTAAGATTTTTGGTGGCCAGGCCGCCATTGCCGGTAATATTATAGTACGACAAAGAGGAACGAAGCACAACCCAGGAGAAAATGTTTACGCAGGTAAAGATCACACATTGCACGCTCGAGTTGACGGCCTTGTAAAGTTCGCAAAGAAAGCTGGTGGTAAATCGTATGTTTCCATTGAGCCATTTGAAGCTTAATAGCATTTAAAAGTTAAACTGGAATACGTAGGCTTTGGCCTGTTTGATAAATATAAAAAACCCTCGTCAGAAATGATGAGGGTTTTGTGTTTTAGGACTGACAGCCAATAATCATTAAATACAATAAAAATAGGAAGAACTATAAAAAAATAGCCACGCTAGATTCATTGCCACTATCTTGATAGTATTATGATATTGGGTTTCCTTTTAATCGTTTTTCAATTTTTTTCTTGAGAACGGTAAGCCTTTTCATGGTATCCATCAACGCTACTTCCTGTGTTTCTTTGTAGATTTCGTTGATTTCCAATATCAAGGCCTTTACCTCTCTCGAAGAGGTAACTCTATCGCTTGTTGTCATTCCGGACATTTTTCTTCCTTCAAATTCCGCAACTCTTTCCATTAAATCCATATACTAATAATTTACTTGTAAGTTTTTAAATACATAAAATAAAGCGTAAAGTATGTAAAATCATTTTAATTTCTGCATTTTCTTGAGCTTTATGAAGATAAACATACAAAAAGTTCAGGTTTTTTTGAAAATATTCGATGAGATTACACTTACTTTAACTTCTTTTTTGGTTATACCTTTTTATTTGAGTTTATATTAAAACCCTAATCATTGAAATGATTAGGGTTTTCGTTAAATCAAATCACGTACCAAACTTTTGTTCAATACTTCGGTACTGCTAATATCTATAATATTCTGGTTTAAAAGGACCTTCTACGGTCACCCCAATATAATCAGCCTGATCTTTTCGCAACTCGGTCAATTCAGCATCTAAACGTGATAAATGCAAGCGGGCTACTTTTTCATCTAAATGCTTTGGCAGCATATAAACTTCGTTTTTATAATTTTCACTGTTGTTCCAAAGTTCTATTTGGGCCAAGGTCTGATTGGTAAATGAGTTGCTCATCACAAAACTTGGGTGGCCTGTGGCACAGCCCAAGTTCACTAACCTGCCTTCTGCCAATAGAATGATGTCTTTGCCGTCGATCGTGTACTTGTCTACCTGGGGCTTTATTTCATCCTTGGTGTCGCCGTAGTTGTCATTTAACCAAGCCATGTCTATTTCATTGTCAAAATGGCCAATGTTACAAACGATGACCTTATCTTTCATCGCCTTAAAATGATGTGATTGAATAATATCTTTGTTTCCGGTAGTGGTAATCACAATATCTGCCTTACCAATTACATTTTCCAATTTTTTAACCTCAAAACCATCCATACAGGCTTGCAGGGCACATATTGGGTCAATTTCTGTAACCGTAATAATAGCACCGGCACCTTTGAAAGAAGCTGCGGTACCTTTGCCAACATCACCGTAGCCGGCAACGACCACTTTTTTTCCAGCGAGCATCGTATCGGTTGCCCTGCGAATTGCATCGACCGCACTCTCACGGCATCCGTATTTGTTGTCGAATTTTGATTTGGTAACTGAATCGTTTACGTTCATGGCGGGCATTGGCAACGTTCCGTTCTTTACTCTTTCGTACAAGCGATGGACCCCGGTCGTGGTCTCTTCTGAAAGTCCTTTTATCGCTGCAGTAAGTTCTGGAAATTTATCCAAAACCATATTGGTAAGATCTCCCCCATCATCTAAAATCATATTCAAGGGTTGACGATCTTCGCCAAAAAACAAGGTCTGTTCAATGCACCATTCAAATTCTTCTTCGTTCATGCCTTTCCACGCATAGACCGGAATTCCTGCAGCAGCAATGGCGGCCGCGGCATGGTCTTGTGTCGAGAAGATATTGCACGAACTCCAAGTAACCTCTGCCCCAAGGGCAACCAAGGTTTCGATCAAGACCGCAGTTTGAATGGTCATGTGCAAGCATCCAGCAATGCGGGATCCTTTTAAGGGCTGTTCATCACCATATTCTTCGCGAAGTGACATAAGGCCTGGCATTTCGGCTTCCGCCAAGTTGATTTCTTTTCTTCCCCAATCAGCTAGGGCAATGTCTTTTACTTTATATGGAATGTAAGAAACGGTTTTCGTACTCATTTTTCTCTATTTATTATTTACTTTCGCTATTCAATACCACTATGGTGTTTACTGACCACAAAGGTACAAATTACAGAAAGAATAGAATGCCGCTTTATAAGACAATAAAAGTAAGTTCATCGATCAGTGCCCACATTTGGAAAATCGAGGAGTCAGAAACCGAGCTCTCTAAAGATATTGAGCTTACAGAACACTGTCAAGATCGAATTGGCAAGATGAAATCTGAGATACACAGGAGAGGTTTTTTGAGTATTCGCCATCTTATGGCTGAGGCGGGTTATGTAGACCATGATCTGTATTACGATGCAATTGGGAAACCACATTTAAAAGATGGTAAACATATTTCTATAACCCATTCAAACCATTTCACGGGCATTATTGTCAGTGATACGGAAGGTGTAGGTATCGATATTGAGAAGCAACGTGATAAAATTTTGCGGATCGCCCATAAATTCACGCCGATTGAAGAACACCGAACCATTGCCAATACCGATGCCTTAGTTCGAAAATTGACGGTAGTTTGGGGAGCTAAGGAATCACTGTACAAAATAGCTGCAGAGCCTGGTTTGAGTTTTTTGCAACATATCTCCATAAATGATTTTTCATTGACCGACACTTGTACAACCGGAGAGATTGTCTACGGTGGAGAAACATCGTCTTATGCTATTGACTTTTTAGAATTTGAAGGGTTTACAGGTGTGTATGCGGTTGAAACAATTAATAGTGAACAATGAACATATCCGTAGAACTTACTTTTTCTCCTTTACAGGATGATTTTGAGGAGCATATCATCAATTTCATCAAAAAACTGCGAGTATCTGGGTTGACCGTTCTGGAAAACCCGTTGAGCACCCAAGTGTACGGTGACTATGATTCGGTCATGAAGGTGTTGCAAACCGAAATCAAGACCGCCTTCGAATTGATGGACAAGGGGTTGCTGTATATGAAAATCGTAAAATCAGATAGAAGCGCCTATGAGCCACATTTTTGATTTTTTGTTCGGTCAGTACAAGGGGTATGAAACTTTTCATATTGTTCTTGAAATCATTGCCGTATTGTTCGGGTTAGCGTCGGTCTGGTTTTCTAAACAAAATAATATTCTGGTATACCCCACTGGAATGATAAGTACCTCCATTTTTGTATACCTACTGTTAAAATGGGGTCTTTTGGGTGATATGCTGATCAACGCCTACTACTTTATTATCAGTATCTATGGATGGTATATATGGACACGCAAGGTAGATGCCGAACATGTAACCCCAATTTCTAAAACAACAAAAAAGGAGCAGCGAATTTCGGTGATTATATTTATTGTTACTTTAATATTTGTATTTGTGGTCTATCAAATTTTTGACAAATGGACAAGCTGGACCGCCTATGTAGATACCTTGACCACTGCTGTTTTTTTTGTGGGTATGTGGCTAATGGCAAAGCGGAAAATCGAGAATTGGATTTTTTGGATCGTTGGTGATATAATATCGGTTCCGTTGTATTTTTACAAAGGATTTACATTTACAAGCTTACAGTATTTATTATTTACCATAATAGCAGTATACGGTTATCAAGCATGGAAAAAAAGTTTAAACAAGAACCCTCAGACATTGTTAAAGTAGTATTGTTCGGTCCTGAATCGACCGGAAAAACCACCTTGTCAGAACAATTGGCAAGACATTACAGCACAGTCTGGGTGCCCGAATATGCCCGGGAATATCTACAGGACAAATGGAACAACGAAAGAAAGACCTGTGAGCCTGATGATCTATTGCCAATAGCCGAAGGACAAATGAGGCTAGAGAACGCTTTGGCAAAAAAAGCTACCGATATTCTCATTTGTGATACCGATCTGTTAGAGACTAAAGTGTATTCAGAAGCGTATTATATAGGTCATTGCGATCCGGTATTGGAGAAGTACGCTTTGCAGAATTCCTATAATCTGTATCTATTGACCTATATCGATGTACCATGGGTAGGTGATGACCTGCGGGACAAACCCAATGACCGTGAAAATATGTTTTCTTATTTCAAGAACACCTTGATAAAATATAATAGGAATTTCATTGTTTTAAAGGGAGATAAGAAAACTCGCTTTAAAACAGCGGTCGGGCAAATCGATATACTATTACAAAAATGAGCCAACTATCAGAATCAGACATACAATTTCTCGAACAAAGGGGGATATCTAAAACCAGGGTGCAAAATCAAATCAATACGTTTAAAGAAGGAATACCGTTCGTTCGATTGGAAAAAGCCGCAGTAGTAGGCGATGGTATTTCTAAATTTTCAAATAATGAGGAAGAAACTTTGATAGCCCAGTTTGATAAAGCCGCAAAAACAATATCATTATTGAAGTTCGTACCCGCCTCTGGTGCCGCATCACGTATGTTCAAGGCCTTGTTCAATTTTTTGGACTGCTACGATGCCTCTCGGGAAAGTTTGAAGGTTTATTTTGAGCGAACAGGTGATACCGCAGTAGAAGAATTTTCTGAAAAGTTAAAGGAGCTTCCTTTTTACAAAACCGTTCAAAGTCGAATAACGGGCAAAACCACTTCAATAAATGAAGCGGTATTTCTTTTCGTGAAGAAGCTTTTATCAGACGAAGCCCTTAATTACGGTTTTTACCCAAAAGGGCTGCTGCCTTTTCATGACTATGGCGATCATGTAGAAACGCCATTTGAAGAGCATTTGAAAGAAGGGGCTAAATATGCCAAAACGGGTGATGTTGCCAAGTTGCACTTTACCATTTCAGAACAGCACGAAGCCCTTTTCAGAAAAGAGTTTGCTTTAGTGGGAGAGCGGGTTTCGAAATCTACCAAGACCTCTTTTGATATTGGTTATTCTTTTCAAAAACCGTCTACAGATACTATTGCCGTCGATATGGAGAATAAACCTTTTCGTAATTCAGACGGGTCATTTCTTTTTAGGCCCGGGGGGCATGGGGCATTGATAGAAAACCTTAATGAACAGGATGCTGATGTCATTTTCATTAAAAATATCGATAATGTGGTGGTGCCAAAAAATGCCGATGGGGCAACCGCCAGTAAAAAAGTATTGGCAGGGGTTCTCTTGCAAGTTCAACAAAAGGCCTTTTCGTATGCAGAATTATTGGACACTGCCGATTTGGGTGTAGAACAGCTAGATGAGATCAAGCAATTTCTTGAAGAAAAACTCAATGTTCGTTTTACGGATCGGTTTTCAAACCACGGTTTGAAAGAGCAAATTGATTTGTTAAAAGATAAAATCGACAGGCCCTTACGTGTTTGTGGAATGGTCAAAAATGAGGGTGAGCCCGGTGGTGGTCCATTTTGGATAAAGGGTCGGTCCGGTCATGCCTCTTTGCAAATAGTTGAATCTGCCCAGATTGATGTTTCTGATGAAGGCCAAAGGAGTATTGTGGGTGATGCAACCCATTTTAATCCTGTAGATTTGGTCTGTGGGGTGAAGAACTACAAGGGAGAGAAGTATGATCTATTGAACTATATAGATCATGAACAAGGGTTTATCACAGAGAAAACAAAGGAGGGGAGAAAGTTAAAAGCATTGGAACTGCCCGGCCTTTGGAACGGGGCCATGGCGTTTTGGAACACTGTTTTTGTAGAAGTGCCTTTATTGACCTTTAATCCTGTTAAGACCGTAAACGATCTATTGAAACCTTCACATCAAGTTCAGTAATTACTTTCAACGTAGGTATTGAATAAAATATAATTCTAAAAGTGTGTAAAATTTATACGTTTTTAGAGATTGTTACACATCTCTATACATATGTTAATCACTGTCAAATAAATATAATTAATTGATTATCAGTAAAATACATTAATATTTTCTTGTTCACGGCTATGGCATCATTTTTCCTTAAGGTTAAACGATCATCAAAACATGATAGTATTAATCTTTTAAAAAACAATAAAATGAAAAAAGTATTTTTAGTAGCAGCATTATCTTTAGGAACAATGACTGCATTCGCACAAGAAGCAGAGACAGCGGTTGAAGAAGTAGTAACAGAAGCAACAGCAGCTGAAGCAACAGAAGCTGTTGAAGCACAAGATGGTTTTACCGAGGTTGCGATTGAAGAATTGCCCGCTGCCATTTCTGAAGCATTGGCTACAGATCATCCTGGTGCTACAATTTCAAAAGCATCTGTAAACGAGTCTGCGCAATATAAGTTGGAAGTCGCCAAAGAAGACGGTACAACTGCTGAGTTGTTCGCAGATGCCGAAGGTAACTGGATTGAAATGTAAGTTT
>JAJRSY010000097.1 GCA_024278565.1 Bacteroidota bacterium | reverse complement strand
GTATATAGGGCAGATTGTATTTGCATCTAAGGCATTTTTATGGTCGAAGCTCCATTTCTCTTGTTTTGGAGCGGTTATACCAACAAAAAGAACATCTGGTTTGAATTCATTTATAGCCCTTAACATTTGTGTATTGTCATTAAAAGAGAATGCGGGTTTAAAAGGTGGTGAGTGAGTGGGTGCCTAAGCTAATATTTGGGTAATCTTGCGCGATACGCTGCGTTATTTTTGTCAGGGTCTCTTCTGATGAACCCAGATAAAAAAAAGATCCTTTTTCTCGATCCAATTTTTTGAGAAGGTACTCATGGACGTCGGCACCGGTGATTTTTGTAATTTTCTTGTTGTTCAAAAGCCGTGCGGCCACCACAATACCAATACCATCAGACAATAGAACATCTGAGCCTATGAGGGCTTTTTTGAACGCGGTATCTTTTTCAGCAATACAGTACGAGTATTGGTTTAGAGTACTTATCAATATTTTTTTTGGTATTGTTAAATTAATATGGGCAACTCGTTGTTTAGCTTCAACATCAACAACTTCAAGGAATTTTCCATCATATGCCGCGCCTTGTTGTAGCACTTGGTCTTTCGCCCGGACCTGGCGAGATAGTGCCTTATCCTACTGTTGTATCCTTCCACGGTAAAGGCCTCCGCCCTGGACTGCATATGTTTGTGACAGGGAACGAACTCGCAATAACTTTTCCAATAGTCCGGGCAGAACCCGTTGATGTCCTTGTACTTTAGCTTCTCCCATAGCTTCAGCCCTGTTTTCGTCGAGCTGCCCCCACAGACAAAATCGACGTACCTCTTTCCAAATCTATCAATAGCAATCCATATCCCTGCCTGTCCGGCAGGCGGGCAACAGTAGTTTTTTTGTTCCCGACATAACTGTGCATCTCGTCGAGCTCCACTATCTCCACTGGGCCGTCCCTCGAGGGAGGGCCTACCTTATCGCCCCAGTCCCTCACCCAGTAGTAGACCGTCACATGGCTTATCTTGAGTATCCTGCCCATGGAGCGGAACCCCAGCCCTCCAAGTACATCTCCAGAGCCAGCCGCCTTGTTTCCTTGGGTTTCACGTCCGACCACTTCCTCTCTACCGTGTAGCGATAACCACGCCCCTTGCACTTGTATCGCTGACCATGCCATCCTTGGTCTTTGTCTCGTTCTTGCACTTTGGACAATCTATCTGATTTTTCCGTGAAGACACAAAAACTATCTTAAATTTAACAATATCAACTATTTTTTATTTTGGTAACTAATCAGCATCAAGTTTTAGAGCCGACCTCTTGAGTACCGGAAGGGAAATCTAAACGCAAGGAGCGCAAGGAAAAATTGCAAGGTTCGCAAAGTATTTAAAACCAATATAATATGAGTTTGCGAGCCTTGCGTAAATCCCTGCCTGCCGGCAGGCAGGTTGGCGAACTTTGCGTTTAAATTCAACGGCATGTTGATTTTAAATATTTTAACTTTTTTCCCAACACTGATTAGTTACTTATTTTTTTTTGAAAGAGGTGAAACGAATAATTGGTACGATGAAAGGTGTTTTGTGAATTTAGTGTTTCACTTGCTTCAATGATTTATTATTAGGCATGCACTTTAAAATATGTAGTGTAACCTTGCAGTAAATTTTTTATGAGGTAGATAAGAATCACTTCTAGATTGGTTTTGAAATCAGATGTATTTTTTTCTGTTTATTTTCACTAAACTTTTAATTTTCAACATTATGAAAACAAACGAACTTTACCCCATATTTTTAAAAGTGTCTGAACTTGAAGTTTTGATCGTGGGTGGTGGAAATGTAGGTTTTGAAAAACTGACTTTTTTGTTAAAATCGAGTCCCAATGCAAAGGTTACGGTTGTTGCCAAGAGCTTTATTCCAGAAATAATTGAATTGGTAAAACAGTATAATGTTAAAACTATAGATGAACCTTACCAGTATGCATGTCTAAAGGATATGCATATTGTAATAGCGGCCACTGATGATTTGGAGGTGAACAAACAAGTTCATGCCGATTGTAAAAAACGGAATATTTTAGTAAATGTAGCTGATAACCCTCTCTATTGTGATTTTTATATGGGTGGAATCGTTACCAAGGGCAATATTAAATTGGCAATTTCCACTAACGGAAAATCTCCTACACTAGCAAAACGATTGCGACAGTTTTTTGAGGCGGTACTACCCGATGACATTAATGAACTGACCGAGAATTTAAATGCGTTTCGGCAAACCATCAAGGGTGATTTTGAAGAAAAGGTTAAAAAACTGAACAAGCTGACCAAGAACCTGATCGATGGTGAGGAATAATGACTTGCCTATATTTTCACCAGTTCAAACGCTGTTTTTGAGGCCTCACAAACGGGACACTCGTATTCAGAAGGCCTGAATTCATCTCGAGCCGGCCTTGCTGATTTTGCACTCTGGCCTGACAGCCGAATCTGGCAGGCGAAGAAAAAGGGTAGAATAGCAACCCGAATTGTACCGGTTATTTCTTAACAGATACTAAGTATTGTTGCTTTTAAAAAGACATTCCTAAAACACGCTGAATGTCCTCTTCCAAAAATGAGGGATGCTCTGCAACCACGTCACCAATGACAATAAT
>JAJRSY010000096.1 GCA_024278565.1 Bacteroidota bacterium | reverse complement strand
TTGGACAAGTTTAAGTGTTCCCACCTCATCGGCAAAATAGCTCTTGTCTGTGGCAACGAACTTGATTTTCTGTCCCTTTTTTATTTCTCCGTTTAAAATTCTGAAATACGTCTCTACTCCACGAAAAGGATTGTATACAGAGTCAAACACTAAAGCTTGTAAAGGTTCATCAAGATTTCCTTTTGGGGGCGGAATATGCTCGATGACAGCGGTCAATATTTCTTCTATTCCCAGACCGGTCTTGGCACTTGCCGGAATCACCTCTTCCGGTTTACAGCCCAAAAGATCTACGATATCATCGGTAACCTCTTCGGGGTTTGCGCTTGGCAGATCCACTTTGTTCAAAACAGGTATGATCTCAAGATCGTTTTCTAGGGCCAAGTAAAGGTTTGAAATGGTCTGGGCCTGAATGCTCTGTGCTGCATCGACAACCAAAAGCGCACCTTCACAGGCAGCGATCGAGCGGGACACCTCGTAAGAGAAATCAACATGGCCAGGGGTATCGATCAAATTAAGAACATACTCTTGGCCTTGATAGGTGTATTCCATTTGTATCGCATGGCTCTTAATGGTAATGCCCCGTTCGCGCTCAAGGTCCATGCTGTCGAGTAATTGCTCTTTTTTTTCACGTTCGGTAACCGCCCCTGTAAACTCGAGCAAACGATCTGCCAAGGTGCTTTTGCCATGGTCAATATGGGCGATGATGCAAAAGTTTCTGATGTGCTTCATAAAATATTTCCTGATGACAGTGGGAAGGTACTGTAAATAGAGCTGCAAATATAGCTTAAAATAAAGAGGGGCTCACTACGCAATAAGCAGTATGTAATGCAGTTAAATTCTGATTGGATAAAAATCGATGAACTATATGTTTAGCGTAGGATATTTCAGTATAAAAATGTTATGTTTGCAACTAGAGCAGTACACTTAATGAAGGGTTTAAACATTTTTCTTTTCTTATCAATTTGTATTTCAACCACATCATTTGCGCAGGAATATAGTGTCTCAGGAAAGGTTCAAAACACAGAGGGAACACCCATGGTATATGCAAATGTGCTGCTGCTAAAAAAAGCTGACTCTACTGTTGTGAAAGGCACATCCACTAATGAAGAAGGGTTGTTCGTTTTCGAAGGAGTGCTTGGTGGCAGCTATGTATTGACCGCAAGCTATATTGAAAACACCTCTAAACCCAAGACCATTGAAATATCTTCTGACAGTAATGTGGGTGGGTTGGTTATTGATGAGACCGAGCAAGTACTTGATGAAGTGGTGGTTACCTACCAAAAGCCCAAGTTGGAACGAAAAGTAGATCGTCTTGTGTTTAGCGTGGAGAACACCTCACTCTCTGAAGGAACAATATGGGAGTTGTTAAAACGGACACCAAGCGTAAATGAGGCCCAGGGTGTTCTTACCGTAAAAGGAAATAGCAATATCGGGGTCATGATCAACGGGCGAAAGATAAACATACCGGAATCAGATATGATAAACCTACTTTCAGGCACTTCTGCAAGTAGTGTGGAGTCTATTGAGGTAATTACAAACCCACCAGCGAAGTACAGCGCAGAGGGCGGTATGCTCATCAATATCAAGATGAAGAAAAATTTGGTGAGCGGTTACAATGGGGCCGTTTCCCATCGTTATACACAGGGCGTTTTTGCAAAGCACAACTTAGGTACGGACCACTATTTCAAAGGTAAGAAAACAGGATTTTCGGTCAATTATAATTATAGTGATTATAAGGGAATCACGAGATATACCGACATTGCCAATTTCTCCCCCAATAGTGCCAACCCTTCAAGATGGACGGCCGAGCAAGACTTTTTGTTTGATAGCCAGCGGCATGGGCTAAACGCTTTTTTTGATTTCGATATTGATGAAAACGATGTTTTGAGTGTTTCCTCCATCAACCTCTTTAGTCCCGATATAATCCGATTTTACGATACAGAGACCCTGATCGCCGATCCAACGGGTCAATTGCTTTCCAGTTTTGACACGACCAATGATTCCGACGGAAATCAACTAAACACTTCTTTTTATGTGGATTGGGTTCATAAGCTCAAGAAAAAAGGAACCGAGTTTTCAGTAAGTTCGCATTATACCTATTACTATTCGGACCGGGAACAGAGCCTTGAGACCGATTTTTTGGATTCGGATGGAAACCGTACAGGGGAAAATGACTTTACCGTTCGGTCCGATCAACGAATAAACCTTTACAATGCCCAAGTCGATTATATTTCACCCTTGGGAAAATCATCGCGCTTAGAAACGGGTTTACGGTATGCGGGCATTGCCTCAACAAGCAACATCGCCCAAGAAGGCTTTGATAGAAACCAACCGGGGATCAACCCTACCGAAGCAGGTGTTTTCACCTATGATGAATCTATTTATGCCGCCTATACCAGTTTTGATGGCAAATGGGACAAATGGAAACTAAAAACAGCACTTCGTGTCGAATATACTGAAACTTTGGGCGAACTTGATACGGACAATGAACCGAAAGAAAATGACTATCTGGAGTTTTTCCCTTCTTTTTCCCTGCTTTACACGCCCCATGAAAAACACGATTGGTCGGTGACCTATTACCGAAGGATAGACAGGCCAAGATATAGTAACATAAACCCATTTCAGTATTTCCAAAGCAACAACTCGGTGATTGAGGGCAATCCCGATCTTTTGCCCGCAATTCGAAATTATATGGCATTTGGTTACACCTTTGACGATGCCTATAATGTTGAAATCTTTTATTTAGGACAGAAAAACAAGTACCAACAACAGGTTTTTCAAGATAATGAGAGCAATCTACTACGTTTTATAAGTGCCAATCTGGAATCTAATTTAAACTACGGCATAGAATTCTCTTTAAACAAAGATTTTACCGACTTTTGGCACGTCTATGTCCTTTTGTCCTATTTTAACCGGCAAGATAACTTTGTTGATCTGGGCTCGGACCAACTGCTTACCAATGGCGCTTGGATCGGGGTTTTCAGGGCAAATAACGGATTTACTTTTTTGAAGGACAAAAGCTTGGTGGCAGATCTCGATTTCGCATACTTTTCACCCAGGGTAAACGGCAATAAAACACAAGAGAGCTACAATCTACTGGATCTCTCTTTTAAAAAAACCATCTGGAAGAAAAAGGCAACCATCTCATTGGGTATTGCCGACATTTTCAACCAACGCAGGATTTTTAGTTCAAGAAGGTTCCTCGATCAAAACAATACTTCTTTTTCCCGCCCGGAAAGCAGACTTTTCT
Organism: Bacteroidota bacterium; assembly: GCA_024278565.1. Lineage (GTDB taxonomy): Bacteria > Bacteroidota > Bacteroidia > Flavobacteriales > Flavobacteriaceae > Maribacter_C. The sequence goes on along the minus strand of JAJRSY010000096.1, from coordinate 1,713 downwards.
CTTTGGGGTTTAGATACAAATTCGGCAATGCGCAGATCAAGGGCAATAAAAAAACCAAAAAGGTAGACGAGCGCAAGAGAATATAGAGAACAGCTGCCAAGCAAACTTTTTTTTCGTTTCCAAGATAAATTTAAGGTTCTACCACGAACCTGCCTGCCATGCCGTACGGTATGGCAGGCGGTTGTTTTTTAAGATGATTTATAACTAAAAATCAGGATCTTGCCCACACGAATAGTGATAGAACCAAATTTAAGATAAATACAATTATCTGATGTAGAAGCAAAATAGTTATCAAAGGATGTTTAATTTTGCACTAAATCAGGTGTAAAATGCCCAAAATAGGAGACATACAACTACCCAATTTCCCCTTGTTGCTCGCCCCGATGGAGGACGTAAGCGACCCGCCCTTTCGTACGCTATGCAAAGAACAGGGGGCCGACGTGGTCTATACCGAATTCATTTCTTCAGAAGGTTTGATACGCGATGCCGCCAAAAGCGTTATGAAATTGGACATCTATGAAAAGGAACGCCCCGTGGGCATTCAGGTCTTTGGTGCCAATTTAGATTCCATGTTGCGATCGGTCGAGATCGTAGAGGCATCAAACCCTGATATAATCGACATTAATTTTGGTTGCCCTGTAAAAAAGGTGGTGAGCAAAGGCGCAGGAGCTGGTATTCTCAAAGACATTGACTTGATGGTATCTCTCACAAAAGCAATGGTGGGGCATACCAAATTACCGGTAACGGTAAAGACAAGGTTGGGCTGGGACCACGATTCGATCAAAATTGTCGAGGTTGCAGAACGGTTGCAAGATGTTGGCTGTGCGGCGATTGCAATCCATGGGCGCACACGGGCACAAATGTACAAGGGAGATGCCGATTGGACCCCGATCGCAGAAGTAAAGAACAACCAACGTATGCATATTCCGGTGTTTGGCAATGGTGATGTCGATAGCCCCGAGGCGGCCTTGCGAATGCGTGACGAATACGGTCTTGATGGTGCCATGATTGGTCGTGCAAGTATTGGGTATCCGTGGTTTTTCAAAGAAGTGAAACACTTTTTTAAGACAGGGGACCATTTAGCGCCCCCGACCATGGCGGAGCGTGTTGAGGCCGCAAGAAGGCATCTTCAAATGGCGATTGATTGGAAGGGTGAAAAATTAGGGGTTTTTGAAACACGTCGTCACTACACCAATTACTTTAAGGGAATACCAAACTTTAAGGAATACCGCATGAAAATGGTGACCAGCGATGACTCGGTCGACGTTTTTACGGCCTTTGATGAGATATTGCAGAAATTTGGGGGGTTTAGGTTTTCGGTTTGATTTTTTTTGATCGATAAGATATGCGGGTTGAGTTTAAGTCCAGATTATGCAGTAAAACGTTCTACTCCTTGCTCAAATCCCTGCAAAACCCGCCAGTATCCTATGATTAAAACGGTACTACTGCGAACCAGCCTGCCGGGCGGGCAGGTTTAGTGGAAGATTTATATCAGTTCAAAATGAATGAATGTTGAAAATGCTTTAATGCGTGAGTAACAGTTCAGCCGTTTTGAATTGGCAGGTATGGGTTTTCAAGAAAAGCCTGTTGAATATTATAGAGTACAGGTTGTTTATTGGTCTCAGGTTGGGGTTTAAAACCCTGCAATTTTATTGCAGAACTTTAGTGATGCGAAAAAATCTGAATTTCGAGATTTTTTCAATTCGTAATCTA
>JAJRSY010000095.1 GCA_024278565.1 Bacteroidota bacterium | reverse complement strand
CTGAAAATTTACAAGGGTCATTTGTCTACCATCGCTCAATTGAAGAATTTCTAAGGGAATCTCCATTCCCTGTTGATTGATTTTTGCAATCATCTTTAAACCTTTAAGGCTTTTTAACTTTTCAAGTCCGCCGATGTTTTCATAATAACTGTCTAAGATCTCATCTGCCGTTTGTGCTTGTATGGGCATAACAAACGCCATGGTAACTATTGCAATACAAAATTTTAGTGTTTTCATTTTCTGATTTTTATTTTGTTCTTTAAATTATTAGTATCAAATATACCGGTTACGTTACATAAGTTTAAAAAAATAGTGTAAGTTTTTTTTTGATGAATAGAACTTATCTCTTATAAACTTGCTTGACTCTTTGCGCCTTAAAAATTGGCTATGGAATAAATTGATCTTTTTGCATGGTCTTGGCTACGGCCTGCACCTCATCTAAAACTCGGAGCAGGTTTCCGCCCCATAACTTTTCAATTTCATCTTCGGTATAGCCGCGTTTTACCAATTCTAAGGTTACGTTAAAAGTCTCAGAGGCATCAGACCAACCTTCGATTCCGCCACCGCCATCAAAATCAGAGCTTATACCGACATGGTCAACCCCGATCAACTCAACCATATAATCGATATGATCTACAAAATCCGATACATTTAGCGAAGCAGGGGTATCAGCCCTACCTGCCACCAAATTCTTGGCAATGCCCAGAACCTTTGGCCGGTTTTTTATAAATTTCTCTTTTTGTTCATCGGTCAAGGTAGAAAAATCTTTGAATTCAAACCATTCGATTCCCAAAGAATCAGCTACTTGTTTGTGTATTGCCTTCATGTATGTACTTCTGGCATCGTTTTTTTTCGTGTTCAGATACGAACTAAAGGCCACGGTCTGTACTACGCCCCCGTTCTCTTTCATAAGCAGTAATTGCTCATCATCTAGATTCCTGCTGTGATCGCACAAGGCCCTAGCGGAAGAATGAGAAGCGATAATGGGTGCTTTTGACAAGGCGATCATTTGTTTCATAGCTTCTTTTGACGGATGCGATACATCTATCATAATACCTAATCTATTCATCTCTATTACAGCTTTTTCACCTAATTCACTTAAACCATTATGTAACCATATACCATCTGCTTCTCCAGTGTTCGAATTAGAAAATTGGCTATGCCCGTTATGGGCAAGTGAGATGTACCTTGCTCCCAATTGGTGATACTTTTCAAAGTTGGCCATATCCTCTCCGATCGGGTAGGCATTTTCAACCCCTATCATGGCGACTTTTTTTCCTGAAGCGTTTATTCGTCTAACATCCGCAGAGGTCAAGGCCAATTCAATCTCATCTGGAGCCAGTTTTTCACAAAGTCTGTGAATGGCATCAAATTTATCGATAGCGTTGACCGAGGCTTTGGCATAACCCTCATCGGTCAATGTGTCTTGGCCCGTATAAACTATCAGCCAAGCAACATCCAATCCTCCCTCCTTCATTTTGGGAATATTGACTTGGGATTCCAGCCGCTGCCCGTAGTGGATGCTATCCGTAAAATTTTTGACATTGATATCATCGTGGGTATCAATGGTTATCACTTTTTCATGAATGGCCTTTGCCCTTTCTTCCATGCTTATTTCCGGTTTTTGTTTTGTTTCGCCACAAGCGTATAGCCCAAATATGGCCAATGAATAAATGAAATGCTTCATGTTGTAAGAATTTATACCTACAAATAACGCCATTTGACAACAGATATGGAAGCTTAGGTAACATTTAATTGTACGTGCCGCCTAAAATCAAGATTTTTACTTTAGTTAAAGCCAAGGGTTTAGCAATAAAAATAACAATCACAAAATTGTTCGATTTTTCAATCTAGCCCTACAAACCCAAATCAGCCCCCAAATTGAAAACGAAAGACCTACTTTCACAATTGTCCCGTTTAGAAAATTCGCTCAACGACTTTTCGTTTGAGGAATTGACCTCGAATGAGGCCTCTCGTTTAAAAAAATCCTTCCAGACATTCAAAACCAATTTAGAAGAGAAGGTATTTCAACCTTCGGGTTATACGGGGGATAATAGCACCTATCTCTTTGAAAAAGATAGTTTGCCCAATCTTGATAAGGCCCAAAGCGACACATCTATCAACCCGCCTGCCGGACGGGCAGGTGCCATTATGCTCGTAGCCAAGGTTAGCCATGAAATAAGAACACCCTTGAACGGAATAATTGGGTTCGCCGATCTTTTAAAAGAAGACAGGCTGACAAAAAATCAGTTAGAACGTGTAAATGCTATTCAAACGGCCTCTTATTCTTTGATGGATATCATAAATGAGTTGTTGGAATATTCAAAACTAGCTTCAGGATTGGAGCGTTTTGAACGTGTTGATTTCAATTTCAACGCAGTGGTCATGATGTAATGTACCTGTGCAAGACGCTTGTGACCAATAAGGCCATAAAGTTGGAGGCAAGCATTGACCCAAGAATTCCGAAAATAATGGTGGGCGATCCGTCAAAGCTGACGCAAGTGCTCTTGAATCTTCTTGGCAATGCCATAAAATTTGTTGAAAAGGGCAGCATACGTTTGTCCATCGAACGAAAATCATCAAAAGGGAAAATCCATTTTTTGAAATTTTCGATTTCAGATACGGGAATAGGTATTTCAGACGAACATCTAGAACACATTTTCGACTCTTTCAAACAGGCCGAACATAGCACTTTCGCAAAATATGGCGGTTCGGGCCTGGGCCTTAGCATTGTAAAGCGAATCATAGAAAATTTGGGGGGAAGTATAACCGTTACCAGCAAGTTGGGAGAGGGAACGACCTTCAAATTCGTAATTCCCTTTGAAAGGGGAAATATAGAAAACTTGACCGTGAAAAAAGCGGATGAACCGGGATTGGAAAAGAAAAAACAGGCAGTAAAGGGCCTAAAGGTCTTGGTGTTCGAAGACAATCTACTAAACCAGAGGCTAATAGAACAACAATTGAAATCTTGGAGCTGTAAGCCACACATAACCGACAATGCCCTTAATGGACTATCCATTTTAGAAAACAAGAAAATCGACATTGTACTGATGGATCTGAAAATGCCCGGTATGAGCGGTTTTGAGGTTACAGAACGGATACGAAAGAGCAAAAACAAAAAGGTCAACCAAATACCCATAGTTGCCATTTCAGCTGATTTTTCAACTAAAGACAAAGAGCAATGCGTCGAAAATGGAATTAACGAATTTATTCTAAAGCCTTATAGTACAGGTGAATTGTTGTCTATACTGGTAAAAAGTACAAAACCTATGAAAACAACCTCGTCAGTAGCTTCAAAAAAAATAAAACCAACGGCTGGGGAAAACAACAAAAATAGTGAAGTGGATTTCACGACAATCTTGGAAGATTGTATGGGCGAATTGATTTTGTTGGAAGAATTGGTGGTTTTATACAAACAAAATGCCCTAGAATTCATAGGTGCCGTGCGTATGCACCTTAACAATAATGACTTGGAAGCTGTTGCCTTTGCTGCCCATAAAATCAAGTCGGGCCTGGCCATGCTCAAGACAGACGGTCTTTATACCATTGTAGAACAGATACAGAACACCTCTAAAAATGATGGCGATAAAAAGCATTTAGAGTTTTTATATACCTGCTTTTTACAAGAATACCCATTGGTTGAACAGCTGATAGATGAAAAAATGAAAGCACTGAAAAAGAACCTGTGATGATCGAGAAGAAAAAACTATTGCTTGCCGAAGATGATGATCTGTTAGCCTCACTGCTACACTTTCGTTTAGAGAAAGGAGGCTATGAGGTTCAATTAAGCAAAGATGGTAGGGAGGTTAAAGAACACTTGGACCAACAAATGCCCGATATCATAGTCAGCGACATCATGATGCCCTATTTCTCGGGAATGGAGCTGGTAGACTATGTGCGAAATGAGCTGAAATCAAGTATTCCGATCATAATCATCTCATCAGCGGGAAACGAAGAAAACGTGTTGATCGCCTTTGAAATGGGCGCCAATGATTTTATTTCGAAACCGGTAAGTCCGTCCGAACTCATGGTTCGTGTGGCACGGGAACTGAACAAAGTATAAATTGCCAATTATAAACCTAACATATAACCCATTACTGCGTATAAAAGCGCCAAAGATCCATACCGATTTATTGTGGGATCTCTCGTTTATGTTTATATGTCTTGCGATACTGTACCTGGCCACCGTCTTTTTTTTCAGAAACAGAATGTTGGCTAAGGCAAAAAAGGTGAAACAACGTAAAATAGAGCTTTCACCAATGATAAGTGAATTCCTTTTTATAGAGGATGATGCCACTAAGGTTGAAAAAACGAACTATATAAACCTAAAAATTGAAATAAGACAGTTGTTGAAAAATGATTTCAACCGAGATGTGCTCTCGGAAATACTATTGGATCTCCGAAAAGATGTGGCCGGTGACACCCTAAAAAGGTTGTTCAAACTGTACCAAGATCTTGGGCTACATAAAGATGCATATGCAAAATTAAAGAGTTGGCGTTGGGAGGTTATTTCAAAGGGCATTTTAGAACTCACCCAAATGCAAGTGACCGAAGCCTATAATTTCATTACCAAATTCATTAACGACAAAAGGGCCACCATTCGCAAACAGGCGGAAATTGCACTGGTGACCCTTAAACCAGAGGGTATCAATTACTTTCTTGACAATACAAAATATAAAATATCTGAATGGCAACAGTTGAAATTATTGGATGTCATTCGCAATCAAGAAGATTATCTGCCCCCGCCTTTCAAGGCGTGGTTGACCTCTCAAAATCGATATGTGGTACTGTTCGCCCTTCGATTGATAAAGTATTACAACCAAAACGATGCCTATAGTTCGCTTATTGAGCTTGTAAAGCATAAAAACAACCAAATCAAGGAAGAGGCCATTGCCTGTATAAAAGAATTTAACGTAGTTGAGGCTTTAGCTACGTTAAAACTGGTTTTTTGGAAAAGCAATACAGACCTTAAAATTGCAATTCTTGATGCCATAGGGGTTTTGGGCTCTGAAGCAGATATTGAGTTTTTAACGCTTATTGAGACCAAAGAAGCGAATTTTTCGGTAAAAAGCAAAGCACTAAGCAGTATCAATACAATTTCACCGGAATGCATTATACCCACAAAAGACATAGCTGACACCAGTGGTTATAGAATACCTGACGATATAACGGTTGATGTAGCACAAAGCCATATGAAAGCTCATGAAGGTGCAAAAGCTTTGGAACAGATTGATGAAGTTATAAGCACAACAGAAAAAACCGAGCCTGAGATTGAAAAGACAGAAGTAATCGAACCCGATCAAATAAATACGAACACCGACAAGACTCAAGAAAATGTTTCGAACGTTGAAAAAAAGGCTGCCGTTAACATAGACTTCTTGCCCATCGTAATTGAGGTTTTGCATAAAGAAGGCGGGTATAGACCGAACAAACAAACAAACCGAAGTGTCATAAATGAGTTGGAAGTTGTTTATGAAGAAGTATTGCACACACCATTATCCAACATTTCCAATATGTGCTTAGAAAAGCCATTCAATTGGAATACAGTTATCGCTTCAACTGATTTGAACAAAGAAGAACTGGCGTTTTTACCCGTTGTGATCGATTCTTTGGAAGAAACCAAGACCACTACGGAGCCTACTTCAAACAACAATTCTACAATTGGGGAAATCAATCAAATTGAGGTTTGTTTTGATGAAGTAGTACCTACGCCCCCTCAAGAAAAAACGGCTAACATTGCTCCAGAAACAGAACTAAAGGTTGGTAAACAAACGGAGACTGAAGTAAAAGGTAAATCCGCCACGATTCTTTCATTTATTGAACAAACACCAATTTGTTTCGACTACAGCTGTTATAACACACCCGAAATTTTTGATATGCCAATTTTTTATAATGAGATTGGTACAGACAAGCCTCCAAAAGGCCAAGATATAATCGAGATTGAAGTAAATGACCTTGAATTTCTTTTGTTTTCATCTGAGATGGCAAAGGAAAATGAAATGGATGATGAATCCACAGTTCCCCGAAAAACAATACAACCCCACGACCCAATGAGCCCTCAAGACGAACAAAAGTTTAAAAAAATAATCAATGAATTGATTGATTTTAAAGATGCAAAACAGGTAGATGAAATTATTGAAGAATTTCAAGATTGGCCGAGCCAAGAGTTTGACCAAAATGTAATCGACATTGAATTTATTCCGTTGGTAAGCGATGAGCAAGAAAAACAAGATATTGGATCTGTGGATAAAAGCGAACAACAATATGTTTCGGCACAAGAAGATAAATCACTTAAAACAGAAAACATTAAATCTTCTTCCAATGATATAATATCCGATAACAATGCAAATATTCCCAAGGTCATCTGCCCCCAAGAGAATAGTGAGGAAACAAGCATACAATTGTTGGACGACATCGAGGAACTTGGAGACGAAAGGGAAATACCCCTATTGAAAGAACTGTTGGTAAATGAAAAATACGCCACGGTAAAAGAGCGTATAGGTAAGTTGATCGATAAATTTGTAGAAGTAAACAACCCTATCTCTATCGATGACTCCTTAAAACCGTTCAATGTTTTCGAAGACCTGTTCCGTAGCTGTGATACCGAGGCCAAACTGATTCTTATGGATGAAATCGAGGTCTTGGGCGACCAATCGGATCTTGTGTTTTTAGAACGTCTTTTAGAAGATGATCATGCCATGATACGCTATAAGGCTTCCCAAGTACACGAAACGCTAAGAATCAGGTTGACTCTTGAAGCAGAGGTTGGTTCCCAGTCTGTTGCTAACACCAAATCAGAGCAAATAGAGCAGTCCAAAAAAGAAGAAACTCCCCAAGAATATATTTCCCTACTGAGAAAATTGGAAATAGACCTTTCCGGTAACTCTGAAATTTTCAATATTGAATTTGAACTCACCGAAGATCTAGAGAAAAATACGTTAGCCAGTCAATCTTCCGAAGAAGAAGAAATAACACCTACAACAGCGGCCAAAGGGTCTTTTATGAACCAATTACAAATCATTTCAAATAAAATCATCAATAAATTGAATGGATAGCGGTATTTCAAATATCATCTTAGATTATATAAACATCATTTTTTTTGTGTTTACACTAGTCTTGTTCAGTGTATTTACGGCAATGGCCTACTTCTCAACAAGAAACTCGATCCATTATAAAAACAAGAACAGCTTCAATGATATTTCAAAGGTAATGGCCTCACCCTTGGCACCCAGTATTACCATTATTGCGCCTGCCTATAATGAAGGCATGACGATTGTTGAGAATATTCGTTCGCTCATGTCATTGCGTTATGTGAACTTCGAGGTAATGGTGGTGAACGATGGCAGCAAAGATGACACTTTGGAAAAAATGATAGAAGCCTATGATCTTGTTAAAATTGAACAAGAGATCGACCCGAATTGGCAAAACAAACCGATCAGGGGCATCTATAAATCAACACACAGGGTATTTTCAAAACTTACCGTAATCGATAAGGAAAACGGAGGCAAATCAGATGCCCTGAATACCGGTATGGCGCTTTCCACCAATAAATATGTGGGGTGCATTGATGTTGACTGCCTGCTATTGCCCGATGCCCTTTTACATGTCGTGAAATCGTTCTATCAAAGGGCTGAAAAAAAAGTGATCGCCGTTGGCGGGGTCATCAGGGTCGCCAATTCATGTATTATCGATGGCGGCAAGCTGGAAGAAATCAGACTGCCAGCAAATTGGCTGGCTCGTTTTCAATTGCTGGAATATACCCGCTCCTTCATTTTAGGAAGAATGGCTTGGGGCCGTATCGACAGTCTTTTGATTATTTCTGGAGCCTTTGGGTTCTTCGACCGTGAAATAGCTTTGGCCGTTGGCGGGTACGATACAAATACCGTTGGTGAGGATATGGAAATCGTATTTAAGATGCGACGCTATATGCACGATAGAAAGCAGCCCTATACGATCGAGTATATACCAGATCCACTTTGCTGGACCGAAGTGCCCGAAGATTTAAAAATATTGGTGAACCAGCGTGATCGATGGGCCAGGGGCAATTTGGAAACCTTGACCACCCATAAGGATATGTTCTTTAACCCCAAGTATGGTAGATTGGGGCTGCTCAGCTACCCATACTGGTTTTTTTACGAATGGTTGGCTCCACTACTAGAGTTTTTCGGGTTTTTTACCATACTTCTATTTTGGTATTTGGGAATTTTGAACTGGAGTTTTTTCATCGCCATTACCGCTACAATCTATATATACTCTGTGATGTACTCTTTCTATGCCATTTTGTGGGATGTGTACTCGTACAACGAATACAACAAAACAAAAGACATACTAATATTGATGTTCTGTGCCATAATCGAACCCTTGGCGTTTCACCCAATCGTAGTTTGGGCAGCGGTGCGGGGCAACTACAAAAAATTGTTCAAAGTAAAATCGGGCTGGGGGTCACAGGTTCGCAAAGGATTTGCCAAAGCCACCTAATATGCAAGTTATCAGAAACATACCACCACCTACAGTGCGTAAGACTTTAAAGGATTTTGTTCCTTTGGTCTTTGCGTTCTTTGTTGGTTTGGTGATTCTTTCGCTCTATCAAAACGTGCAGCTGTACTACGATGGTGTTCTAGACGGGTTTATCAACAAAAGCCTTTTGCTGTCGATATTGCACCAAACAGGCTATACCGCTTTGATCGCTTTGTTATTGGCATTTCTATTCAATTATTTAGAAAATAAAAAGCCTGACAAAGGCCTAATGTACGTACGAAAAATATTCATGGTGTTGATTGTGGTAGAAGGTCTTTTAATCACTTACTATGTACAAAACCATGAAATTTTGGGTGTGGGTATTTTCAGTCTGTCTGATTCAGAAAATATACGTTTCAATATAATTCCCATTACGGCAATACTGGCTATTACCTTACTGGTTTTTCATTACTTACATAAAGCAACTGCATTTTTCTATACCATCATTAGCAAAATGTACCCATTTACCATTATATTGTTCGGTCTGTTTTTGGCTACTTTAAATGCTGCAAAAAAACCCATAAATGAAAACAAGACCCAGCACCTGATAAACAGTATAGCCATCGGCATTTTCGATTTCAATACGTATGAGGGCAAAGAGGAGTTTCCATTACTGAAACCTTATAAACCGAACAATGCTCTTGGGGCATATTTTGATCTTACCGATAAAAAACCAAATCTGGTATTTTTGATTATTGAAGGTCTAGGATCTGATTTTATTGGTGAAAATGCTCGTTTTAAAAAATTTGCCCCCAGTTTGAACTCCTTAAAGGGCAGGTCGTTATTTTGGGAGAACTATGTGAGTAATACAGGGGTTGGTTATGCCGCTTTTCCGATGATAATGGGTTCTCTTCCCTTCGGGGATGCCGGTTTTACCGATAACGAACAATTTACCAATAGACATACATTATTTGGTATTCTTAAAAAAAATGGATATACAACTTCCTTCAATTACGGCGGCAACAGTGCCTTGAACCATTTTGATAGATTTTTAAATGAAGAAGGAGTGGATATTGTTCTTGACAAGAACAGCTTTGGAAAGGATTACAATTTACAAACAGAAGATGCTGCAGGTATATCACTAGGGTATCCTGATAAAGAGCTATTTAACAAATGGCACTCGCAGCCCAATTTCCATAACGGTCCAAGATTGAATGTCTTTAAGACGCTCAGCACAAAAAGCCCTTTCTTGATTCCCAATAGCGAAAAATATATCGATAAAGTCTCAAAAATTATTTCTAAACCGATTGTGAAAGAACAATCAAGAAAGTTTGTCCGAAAGAACAAAGAAATATTTGCAAGTATTTTGTATACCGATGAAGCCATTGGATCCTTTCTTGAAACGTATCGCAAAAGAGAAGATTACAGCAATACCATTTTTATAATCACGGGAAGCCATAACCTGAGCGATATTCCCCAAAAAGACGAATTGGGCAGGTACCGTGTACCTCTTATAATCTATAGCTCTTTGTTGAAATCGGCGCAAAACATTAAATCTTTGGCATCACATGCCGACATAGTGCCTTCCATAATTTCGCTTTTAGATCATAAATATAAATTAGCCGTACCTGAACAAGTAGCTTGGTTGGGAAATTCATTGGTGTCGAAGAAAGCTTTTGAGCAAACAAAACAAATTCCATTGTTCAGGGGGCGCGAAACAATTCAAGACTTTATAGTGGGCAACCATTACCTATCAGGTAGTACGATCTATGAATTAAACAATGATTTAGAATTGGCCAATACCAGTGACAAGGCAATACGAAAACAAATAAGAGCTGATTTGCGCTATTTCAGATCGGTGAACACTTATGTTACCGAAAACGACAAAATCTTACCAGAATCCCAATCGTTTATCACACTGGCAAAAAAAGATTTTACAAAAAAAGAAATCGTTTGGGTCGAAAGTGTTTTTAACGGCACCAATGTAGACAATGCCTACAAGACCGCGAGAAAACTGGCCTTTGATAAAGAGTGGGAAAGATCCTTGTTGCTCTGCGATTATATTTTGAGTCAGACCCCACGGCATGTAGATACTGAAATTTTGATGGGGCGCATCAATTCTTGGAAAGAAAACTATACCATATCCATCAAGATTTTGGAAGACGTAGTACGCAAATACCCCAAATACGAAGATGGTTATGCCGCCTTGCTCGATGCTTACTATTGGGCCGGTACGAATGAAAAAGCCATTTTCTTGAACAAATCAATTCTTCGCAATGGTATTCGCTCTGTTGAACTTGTCAAAAAAATGGACAGGGCAAAAAACAGCACCTCGAAGCAAACAGTTGAAGTAAAAACCAATTCTGGGCATATT
>JAJRSY010000094.1 GCA_024278565.1 Bacteroidota bacterium | reverse complement strand
AGTGTTTTATACGGAAAATTTACAGCTGATGATTCAAAATCGAATGACCCTTCTAGAAAGCAAAGGGGTTTTGTGGTTCATAATTCAATACTGGAAGGGTCTGTCGGACTCGAATTTAATTTCGTAGAGTACAACCTGCATAAATTGGGTCCCGCCTTTACACCTTATCTATATACAGGTTTGACCTATTTTAGATATGACTACAATTATATTGATGCGGGCCAGTTAATCGACCTCAATCAAAAAGATGGTGCCATGGCCATACCCATGACCGTTGGTTTCAAATACCGCCTAAATCAGTTTTTGATACTTGGGGGCGAAGTGGGCGCACGATATACCTTTACGGATAACCTTGATGCGAACAATCCTAAAAAATCAAACGTCAATATACAGATAGATCCAGAATTCGGAAATATTTTCGATGAGGACTGGTATGTTTTCACGGGCCTTACCCTTACCTACACCTTTGGTAGAAAGCTGTGCACCGACTGTTTTGAGTAAAAGAGATTCAAATAATTGAAATTTAGATTTTTTATTCCGAATTTTTGCCGCTGAAAAGGTGAAACACGAAAAATGGACACAATAGCCGATATCAAAAGCCATAACCTACCAAAGCATGTCGCCATTATAATGGACGGTAACGGCAGATGGGCGAAGCAAAAAGGAAGGTTGCGGGTTTTTGGGCACGAGAATGGGGTAAGCACCGTCAGAGATACGGTACAGAACTGTGTAAAGCTAAAACTCGAGTATCTTACCCTTTACACCTTCTCCACTGAAAATTGGAAAAGGCCAAAACTTGAGGTAGATACCCTAATGCGTCTGCTCGTCTCTTCACTCAAGAAAGAACTTGATGTTTTCTTAAAAAACAATGTAAAGTTGAATACCATTGGCGATATCGCTTCTTTGCCAAAAAGAGCCCATAAAGAGCTTCTTGAAGTCATACAAAAAACTAGTGGAAACACAGGAATGACTTTGACCTTGGCATTGAATTATGGTGCGCGTGAAGAGTTGAAAAACGCTGTACAATTGATAAGTGACAAAGTTAAAAATAATATAATTTCTGTTGAAAATATTGATGAAACCATTATAAATACCCATCTTTACACGCACGATTTGCCAGACGTAGATTTGCTCATCCGTACCAGTGGGGAACATCGGATCAGCAATTTTTTACTTTGGCAGATAGCGTACGCCGAACTATATTTTATTGATGTATTTTGGCCCGATTTTAGAGAACACCATTTGGTCGGCGCCGTAAAGAACTACCAGAACAGAGAACGAAGATTTGGAAAAACTAGCGAACAACTCAACTAGCAAGACGAAAAGGTTTATTTTGCTTGAACCTTTATTTATACTCCTCTTTATATTTTTTACGACAACAGTTGCAATCGCACAAGAGGGCACTTCGTACGAAGATGGCAAAAAGTACATCTTGTCGGGTCTAGAGGTTACCGGTCTACAAAGTTACAATGAACAAACCGTAAAGACCTATACGGGTCTTAGGGTGGGTCAGCCCATTACCATACCCGGTGAGCAGATCAGTGCCGTTATCAATAAATTATGGGGGTTAGAGCTTTTTAGTGAGCTCGACTTTTATATAACCAATATAGAGGGGGATAAGATTTATTTAGAGTTGGCCATAAAAGAACGCCCTACACTCTCCAAAGTAACAGTTCAAGGAGTGAAAAAAAGGAAAGTAGAGGATATTCTTAAAGATACCGATCTTAAAAAAGGTAAAAAAATCACGCAAAGCCTTATTGCCAATACCAAAAATTACCTTCAGAACAAGTATAAAAAACAAGGCTATCTAAATGCGAAAGTGAATATCATGACTGCTAAAGATACCTCAGAGACCAATGCGCAGAGCATGGTGGTCAATGTGAGAAGGGGCGATAAGGTGAAGATACGTAACATCATTATCGAAGGCAATGAAAAGCTAAGCGATAAAAAATTGGCCAGGGCATTAAAGAAGACCAAGCAAAAGAAATTTTACCGTTTTTGGAAAAAATCAAAGTTTATAAAAGATGATTTTGAAAACGATATTTCACTTTTGGTCGATAAATATGCAGAAAACGGGTATCGTGATGCCAGGATCTTATCAGATACCATAATTGGGGTTGATGACAATAACATTGATGTCAAGATAAAAGTGGAGGAGGGCAATAAATACTATTTTGGTGCTATCGACTTCGTGGGCAATACCATATACACCGATAGGCAATTGCACAGGGTACTTCGAATAAAAAAAGGAGCCACCTATAATGGGGTAATGCTGCGAGAGCGAATAGCAGATGATTCTAAACCAGATGCTGAGGATATAACCAACCTCTATCAAAACAATGGCTATCTTTTTTCAAGTATAAACCCAGTTGAGGTTTCTGCTGAAAATGATACCATTAATTTTGAGATACGGATCATTGAGGGCAAAGAAACCTTTTTAGATCATGTTACGGTAACAGGCAATGATAAGACGAACGACCATGTGATTTTCAGGGAACTACGTACGCGGCCAGGCCAAAAGTACAATAAATCGGATATTATACGAAGTATTCGCGAATTGGGGCAACTGGGCTTTTTTGATGCAGAGCAGATAAAGCCAGATATTATAAACCCCGACCCCAATGAGGGTACGGTAGATATTGCCTATAGTTTGGTAGAATCGGGATCTAGCCAGATTGAACTGCAAGGGGGTTATGGTGGGGGTGGTTTTATCGGCACCTTGGGCCTCTCTTTCAATAACTTTTCTATTGGCAATATTTTTAAAAGGGAAGCCTATAAGCCGGTGCCCATGGGCGATGGCCAGACCTTTGCATTGCGTTTGCAGGCCAGTAGGACCTTTAGGGTGTACAGCCTGAATTTTTCAGAACCTTGGTTGGGGGGCAAAAAACCCGTACGTTTTAACCTGTCGTTTTCCAGAACACAGCAGTTTGGGGTCACAAGAGGTGAAAATGGTAGAATAGAACCCGACAAAGACCAACAGTTCTCAATAACCGGTGTTAACATGGGGTTGGCCAAAAGAGTGCAATGGCCCGATGATTTTTTTACCATCTCACATTCTTTGGGGTATCAACTCTATAATTTTAGAAATTTTAATTCTGGCCTGTTCAATTTTGGCAATGGAAAATCAAACGCATTGACCTATACCTTGGGTATTTCAAGAAATGCTATGGCAGGCGGGCGAATTTTTCCCAGGGGAGGTTCGAATTTTGAGATAACCGCCAAATTTACACCGCCCTATTCGCTTTTTAGTAGCAAAAATTTTGAATCGTTTCGTAATCGTAGTCAGGAATTGAAGGAACTTAAGTTCGAACGTGGCCAAGCAGGATTAACCCCAGAGGAGACCACTGAACTGGAACAGGTGGATCAAGAGCGTTTTCGATGGTTAGAGTATTATAAGGTTAAGTTCAAGGGCGATTGGTACACTACCTTGTTGGGCAGTGCTGATAAAACCTTGGTACTGCGAACCAATGCCGAATTCGGCTTTTTGGGCAACTACAACAACGATGTGGGCGATGTGCCCTTTGAACGGTTCTTTGTAGGGGGTGACGGTATGGCCAACTTTGTGATGGATGGTAGGGATATTGTGCAACTTAGAGGGTATGTGAACGAAGATCTTACACCTATAGATCCATTTACAGGTCGGGCAGAAGGGGGTTTGGTATACAATAAATTTTCTTTGGAATTAAGGTATCCACTGACCTTAAAGCCCTCGGCCTCAATTTACGGACTTGCTTTTTTGGAAGGGGGCAATGCTTTCAACAATTTTCAAGAGTTTAATCCGTTTCAAATAAGACGATCGGCCGGGGCGGGGCTTCGTATATTTATGCCAGCGTTTGGTTTGTTGGGTATCGATTTTGGTTATGGCTTTGATGCCGGCAACCGAAACCCCCAAGGAGGACCGAATGGTTGGGAAACCCACTTCATTATTGGCCAACAGTTTTGATTTGACGAACTCATCTTGAGTTATTGTTTGGAACCGAGAATGAAGGCTTTTGTGCACTAATAAAATCATTTTTTGGTTGCATAGCAATAGCTGCAGAAGCTGAAAATGGCAAAATTAGGGTGCGAAACCTGCCGGCAGGCAGGTGCGAAATTCGTAGGTAAAAGAATAACTTAAGACGAGTTCAGGAGATTGTTGTGTTTGCTAAACCGTTCATTTTAAAAGATTTAGTATTTTTGGCACGATATTTTCTATGGAATAAAACGAAATCAAAATGAAAGCAAAAACAAAAGTTCTTTTACTGGTCGCCACAGTGCTGATTTCATCGTACACCTTTGCACAGCGAGGGGTTCGAATAGCTTACGTGGATATGGAGTATATTTTGGAGAATGTAGAGGAGTACCGTGCCGCTACAGAGCAATTGGCCAATAAGGTCCAAAAATGGAAGCTTGAGCTCGAAAAAGAGCAGAGCGCCATAGATCAGATGAAAAAAGATCTTATGGCCGAGAAAGTACTGCTGACCGATGAGTTGATCAGTGAACGTGAAGAAGAGATTCAGATCCTTGAAAAAGAGATGTTCGAGTACCAGCAGGATCGTTTTGGTCCCCAAGGGGATCTAGTGCTGCAAAAACGGCGATTGATACAGCCCATACAAGACCAAGTGTTCAATGAGGTACAAAAGATAGGAACGAATAAAAAGTATGATTTTATTTTTGATAAATCTGCCGATGTTGTAATGTTGTACTCGCAAAAAAGACATGATATCAGTGATATCATCTTAAGGGGCATTGCCAGAACAAGAAAAGTGAGCGCGCCCAAGAAAAAGAAGAAGAGCCGTAAAGATAAGTTTGAGGGTGAACCGGCAGAGGAAGAAATGAGTGATGCGCTGAAAGAGCGAAAAGAGATGTCAAAGAAAGCTGATGAGGCAAGAAGCAAGACCGCAGATGAAAAAAGGGCCGAACAGTTAAAATTAAGGGAAGAACGTAAAAAGGCGTACGAGGCAAGAAGAAAAAAACTATTAGAAGAACGAGAGGCCAAAAAGAAGGCCAAGAATGAAGAACGAAAAAAAGAAGAAAATTAAGAAACCAGTAATTAAATTCAATAATCATAAATTAACACTCAAATATTAACTTTAGAAAACATGAAACAAGTAAAAAAATTAGCTGTAGCATTCGTTTTGTTTGTAGCTGCCACCAGTTTTGTAAATGCACAGAGCAAAGTTGCCCACATTGACGTACAGAAACTATTGGCTGAAATGCCCTAAATGAAGACTGCAGAGTCAGAATTGAAGAAACTTTCTGAAACCTACCAAGCAGACATTCAGGCCTCAACAACTGAATTGAAAAACAAGTATACCCAATATTCAAACGAATCGGCCTCTAAGACCGAAGAGGAAAACAAAAAAAGGGCCGAAGAGCTACAAGGGTTTGAGAAAAGTATAGGTGAAGCACAGCAAGCGGCTCAACAAGAGCTTCAGAAAAAACAGGCCGAACTTTTTGGTCCCATCTCTGAAAAGGCAAAGGCCGCCATTGAAAAAGTGGCTGCCGCCCAAGGGTTCGATTACGTTATAGATGCCCAACCAGGTGGAGGATTGATTGTTGCGAAAGGTAAAGATCTTCTTGCTGAAGTAAAGAAAGAATTGGGCTTCTAAGAAGACTATACCAATTCATTATAACAAAAAAACATCCGTCACAATAGACGGATGTTTTTTTGTTACAAGAGTTTTCGTTTTATGTTTCTCCAGCGTAACTTTCGAATAAACCGCCCTTGTTTTTTGGTGACCAAAAAAGGCACTTTTTCTTTTCTAGCGGTGTAGTATCCCTCAAAGTTGTTTACAAAAACATTCCATTTTTTTTGCTTCCATGCCATTTTTAATGAGGCGATAAAAGTAATCCAAAAACCATAGCGCATGGTGTACATCGCTTTTCCTTGAAGTAGTTTTGCTTTTTGGTTGTACGCCGCACCAGTGGGGCGAAGGTGCTTTGCTTTTAAAGCATTATCGGTAAAGATTTCGAAGTCGTGGTATTGCGCCAGAAGTTCGTCAAGGGTATCCCATCCCATGGCATTTTTGAGTCCGCCGATGGCTTGAAAGCAATTCTTGGTATACGCTTTGAAGGCACCTCGAACATGGTCTTTGTTCATGGGGTGGTTCAATTGCCAAGTTCCATTGGCATCCTTTTCATAAACGAAGCCGCCAGCAATGCCCACCTTTGGGTTTCCTGTAAAAATATAGGCGATCCGTTCAAAATAATTGTCGGGTAGAATGATATCGGCATCCAACTTTACCAGAAAACCATAGTTGTTGTCGAGTAGGCCCAACCCTTTGTTGAAAGCATTAATGACCTTGCTCCCGGGCATATGTGCCGTTGTTGATGTGGTGTTTGATTTTTGAAAAACAGGACTCAATTTTAAAAATTGATCGATAATAGCTTCGGTGCCATCGTTTGAATTATCGTTGACCACCACTACTTTTTTTGGTTGTAGCGATTGCCTTAATACCGAGTTTAGGGTATCGGCCAAAAAAGCTTCCTCATTGTGGGCAGGTATGATGATGTAGTAGTTCATAAGGAGTATTAAAAGTCAAAGTTAATCAACCCATCTTAAGTTTGGCTAAAGCCGTTCAAAATTTGTTGATTGCCACAGGCTAAGGGCTTGTTACAAAATAAAGTGTACAGAGTTGACGCACCTGCCTGCCGGCAGGCAGGGAAATTTTGTTTTTATT
>JAJRSY010000093.1 GCA_024278565.1 Bacteroidota bacterium | reverse complement strand
TTTACGATCGATCAGTATTTGCATATAATCTAATAGTACTACACCGTTGTTCACAACGATACCTGCTAAAGAGATAATGCCCATCATGGTCATCATGATGACAAAGGGTTTACCGGTAATCATCAAGCCACCAAATACCCCGATAAAACTCAAGAAAATGGCAATCATGATTATGACCGGTTTCGAAATGCCCCCAAATTGAAAAATTAAAATAAGCATAATCAAGCCTAGGCCAGAAAAGAAGGCCCCCACCAAAAACTTCATTTGCTTGTTCTGTTCCTCAATCTGGCCCGTGAAATCAATTTTCACATCAGAAGGAAGGTCTTTGTAATCTTCCATTTCTCTTTGAATTTCGGCAACTATGGCCGTTGCATCGGTAAACCCGGGTTTTAAACCGGAATATATGGTAACGACCCTTTTTTTATCTCGGTGCTTAATGGCACTAAAGCTCGAAGAATTGCGCCGTGATACCACTGCAGAAATAGGTACTTCCTTGATTTTTCCGCTAGCTTGATCCCGAAAAATAATATTCTGGTTGAAAAGTGCACTTTGATCGTATCGAATATCTTTATTGAAACGGACGTTTATATCATAATCCTCTCCGTCGAATTTGTACACACCCGCTTTTTCGCCAAATAGGGACCGTCGTAATTGTTGCCCTACTTGACCGGTGGACACGCCCAACCCGCCGGCTTTTTTACGATCCACGATTACCTGCATGGAAGGTTTGCCCTTGTTTACATCGATCTTTAATTCCTCGATACCCGCAATGTTCCTCGAATTGATGAAGTTTCTAATATCTTCTGCGGTATTGATGAGCTCATCATAATCTTTACCCTCAAGTTGTAAGCTTATTGCATAGCCAGCGGGGGGACCATCAACATTTTTTTCTACCGATATGGAAACCCCGGGGTAAATACCCGTCAATTCTTTTTGAATTTCACCACGTAGTTCTTCGGTATCCCTTCCGCCCCTGAACCTATACTCCCTCATTGATACCGTTACCTTGCCACGGTGCGGCATTTCGGCCGAAGAGCCCCCATCGGTCATGGGGTTGCCTGCGCCCTGGCCTACTTGTGATACGGCCGACTCTACCAAGTAGTTGAAGTCATCTTTGGTATATTTATCCCTATTCGTTACGGCATACACCCGTTTTTCAATGGCCTTGGTGAGCTTATTGGTTTTTTCAATAGAGGTGCCCTGCGGATATTCGATATAGGCATATATTTCATTGGGAGTATTGTCGGGGAAGAATTCAATTTTGGTGCGTTGGGTACCAATAGACCAGCCAAATGCCATAAACGTACCTATCAGCAATAAAAAAGTCATGCCGAAGTACCAATACACATTTGCACCCCTTAGGGCATGTTTGATACGTCGCTCATACCAATTTTCAAAGCGTACCATGGCGTTTTTCTGAAAACCGAGGGACCATTTTTTGATTATGTATTTATAGATCCAAAATAGCACGGCTGTTAGTACCATTACGCCCCCCAGTCCTTTCATGATGCCTCCAAAAATGAGAATGAACAGCCCAAAACCACCTAGAATGATGCTGATGCGTACCAATTGTTTTACGGTAAGTTCTTTTTCGCCCACATCCATAAATCGTGAGACCAACATAGAGTTCATGAAAATGGCAACGAAAAGCGACGAACCCAGAACAACCGATAGGGTAATGGGAAAATAGATCATAAACTGCCCAAAAATACCGGGCCAAAGACCCAGAGGCACAAAGGCGGCAACCGTTGTCAGGGTCGAGATAATAATAGGGAAGGCGATTTCACCAATTCCTTTTTTGGCGGCCTCGGTCCGTGACATGCCCTCGCCCATCAATCGGTATACGTTTTCGACCACCACAATGCCATTATCGACCAACATACCCAAGCCCATGATCATTCCGAAAAGGATCATGGTATTCAAGGTATACCCCAAGAGCGATAAGATCATAAATGACATGAACATCGACATGGGAATCGCAAAACCCACAAACAAAGCATTTCGAAATCCTAAGAAGAACATCAATACGGTTACAACAAGTAAAATACCAAAAATGATATTGTTCACTAGATCATCAACTTGGTTCAAAGTTCTGCCAGAAGAATCGTTGGCAATCGAAATATTCAAATCTGACGGATAGTAATTGGCCTGGGCCTCTTTCACTATCTCCCGAATCTTATTGGAAGCTTCGATCATATTCTTGCCAGAACGCTTCTTTATATCCAACATCACCACGCTTACGCCAAATTCTCGGGCATAGGTGGTTTTTTCTTCCTCTGCAAAGGTCACCTTGGCAATATCCTTTAGGTACACAACGCCATTCTCCGATTTTACAACAAACCCGTTCAATTCTTTTGGGTCGTTGATCTCTCCTAAAATACGTATGGTTCGTCTTTGCCCACCGGTTACCAAATTACCCGCAGACATGGTCGTATTACCGTTACCAATAGCATTTATAACATCTTGAAAGTTTACCTTTGCGGCCATCATCTTGTACACATCAACGGCAACTTCGACTTCTTTTTCTTGGGCACCGCGAATATCCACTTGTTTGATTTCAGAAAGGTCCTCAATTTCATCTTGAAGGTGTTCGGCAAACTCCTTTAGTTTTTCTACAGGATAATCACCCGTAAAATTCACGTTCATGATCGGGAACGATTCTGAGAGGTTCAGGTCAAAAACATCGGGCTCTACTTTTGCCCCGTTAAATGTGGGCCAATCTTCACTGGCCTTTTCACTATCGACCTCATCTTTTACCTTTTGTTTTGCCTGTTCTACCGTAAGTTCTTCATCGAATTCAACAGTAATGAGCGAATAATCTTCTTGTGAGCTAGAAGTGATCTTTACCACATTGCCCACATTTTTGAGCTTGTCTTCTAAAGGGTCTGTTATCAAGCGTTCAATATCTTCTGCGGTATTGCCAGGATAGGGGGTGCTTATATATACCTTGGTCTCTACGATCTCGGGGAAATCTTCCCTTGGCATGGCAAAATATGATTTAAGCCCGATCCATAAGAAAAGAGCGATCATAACATAAACGACCGATGGGTTGTCTATGGCCCATGAAGATAGCCCAAACTCTTTGTCTACATTTTTTTTCTGTTTGCTCATTGACTCAATCGTTTAATATCTGTACGGTTTGGCCGTCTTTTACACTTCTTGCACCTTCCTTTATCAATAGATCCCCATCTGAAATACCTGAAAGTACCTCAACAACGCTGCCTTGGGCTTTTCCTGTAACAATGATGCTCTTTTTCACCTGTGCTTCGTTTTCGGTCTCGGTTTTTATGGCCACATACACATACTGTTCCCCTTCCGCATTTTCAGAAATAATACTCTGGGGAATAACCAAAGCCTCCTCGTTCGTGTAGTCGTTGATGCTCACTTTGGCAGTAAGGTTGGGCTTAATAGCGCCTTTTTTATTAGGTACGGGAATCTCAACGGTAAAAGAACGATTGTTGGGGTCGATGAAATTACCGATCTGACGAATTTTTGTGGTTATGGTATCTCCCAAAACCGGAAAATAAACCTTCGCCTCTTTCCTTTTTTTGATATTGGCTAAATGGCTTTCAGGTACATCAACAGAGATGTACATATCGGAAAGATTGACAATGCGGAACACTTCAGAATCCTGTCCGGGGGCAACTATGGTGCCTTGGTCTTTGATCACGTCATCGATAATTCCAGAAAAGGGTGCTCTGATCGATGATTTCCCTAATTGGCTCTGGGCTTGCCGAACAGCACTCTCATTTGCCTCGTATTTGGTTTTTGCCTGTAGGTATTGGATCTCAGAACCTATTTTTTGATCCCATAGGCGTTGTTGGCGTTCGTAAGTGGTTTTTGCGAGTTGCGCCTGTGTTTTCAATTGGGCCAATTGGCTGCTCATGCCCCCATCATCAATCGATGCCAAAAGTTGGCCTTTGCCTACACTTTGGCCTTTTTTGACATACACCCGAAGCAAAGTACCCGCCATTTCAGGGTAGATCAATACATTTTTTTTTGTTTTTACACTGCCCTGCAATCCTAAAAAGTGATCGAATTTTTGGGCCTCTGCGGTAATGGTGGTAACCAGGGGTAACTTTTCGTTGCTATCTATTAGGGCAATGACAGAATCCAATTGTTTTAAATCGGTTTCCAAGGTTTTTTGTTTGCTGGCAATCTCTGCCTTTTTTGCACGTATCTCTTTCAAGTCACCTTTTGCGATAAGGTCTTCGACAGATTGTTCTTGTTTGGACCCACATGCGATTAACAAGAGCGTTGTTGTAATTGTATATAGTATTTTTTTCATTGTTTGTATTTTTTAGTTTAGAAGGTTTAGTAATTGATATTCTAAACCCCTAAACTATTTTCAACTTCTAAACTTCTTTTTCCGCTTTAATTTAGTTTAGAAGGTTTATGGGTTTAAAAGGTTTAGTAATTGATATTCTAAACCCCTAAACTATTTTTCAACTCCTAAACTTATTTTTTAACCTCTAAACCCATTTTACTTTTTCAACTGTGATTTATACAATGCATCTAGCATCGCTGTTATTTCTGTTATTTGCTTTCTTATAGCTAGATAATCTTCTTTTTGAATAAATTCCAAGTCATTCGATATGATACTTTGGTTCAACAATTCTAAGGCAGAACTGTATGCAATCTCCGTGAAACGGGCTTTGTCTTTAGGTGAATGCCTTCCTGTTCCTTCTGCAATATTTGACGATATTGAGATAGAGCAACGCCTCATTTGGCTAATAAGTCCGAATCGTTCATCACTTGGAAAGACCTTGGTGCTTTTATATATACTGATAGACAACTCTGTAGCTTTTTGCCAGACTTTTAATTTTTCAAAAGAAAATATTTTCATGACGGCAGTTATTTTATTAATTATTTAAATACAACTAAACCCCTAAACTATTTTTCAACTTCTAAACTTATTTTTCCGCTTTAATTTAGTTTAGAAGGTTTATGGGTTTAAAAGGTTTAGCAATAGACATTCTAAACCCCTAAACTATTTTTCAACTCCTAAACTTATTTCCCCACTATTCAAAATCGTTTCTAACCCAACCTTATTATTAATGACCTCTACCATAGATTGCAAAAAACCTTGTTGTGCATCATAAAGTTGTGTTTGTGCTTGGCGCAGTTCAAAACTACTGGCAATGCCCTCAAAATATTTTATTTGGTTTTTTTTTTCGATCCGTTCGGCCAATGCCAAATTCTCTTTGAAAGTCTCATATTGTTCAATGGCCATTATGTAATTACTTTTAGCACTTTCCAATTGTAACCGGATCTGTTCTTCTGCTTCGGTCAATTGGGTTTTCGTTTTTTCAAAGGCTATTTTTGCCCGTGCAGTACTTGCACTTCGTTTGCCCGAACTGAATAGGGGAATATTGAGGTCAAAACCCAATATGGAAAAGTCGAACCATTTTTGGTTACTGTCTAAAAAATTAAAATTGTCAGCAAATGCCGATGAGCCATAGTTTACAAAAGCGTTCAATGTGGGCAATGCCCGGCTTTTGGCCAATTTCCATTCAAAGTAGCGTTGCTCGTTCAAATTATTGGCCAGTTTAAAATCAACGTTGTTTTCTATATTGAACTGGGTTTCCAACAAACCGGGCTCTAGTTGTTCTTGGGTGAGTTTATCTAAATCCTCCGTCAATTTTGTTGGTGAATCAATGGCGTTGCCCATAACCAAATTCAACATTTGAAGGGTTATTTTTTTTAATCGAACAGCGTTCTTCAATTGGTTATCAACTGAAGACAAGGTAATCTGAAGTTGCTCTACGCTTTCTTCATCACCCAATCCGTTTTCATGAATTTTAGTGGTTTCAAATAGATTTTTCTCTAAGTTGGTAATGTTCTTTTCAAAAATAGAAATACTTTCCTGCGCCAAAAGCACATTGCCGTAGGCTTCGGTCACGGCCTTTCGAATATCCAATAGGGTCTTTTCTTTGTTATTGGCACTGTAATCTAGAAAGGTCTTGGTGGCCTGCACCCCAACAATATACGATCCGTCAAAAATCTTTTGCGTAAGGGTGGCGACCGCAGTTGCCTGTTGCGCCTGACCAAAGACTATGGGCACAAAAGTACCGGGCTCCCCCCCATCAAAAAATTCGGCCGGAATCTGGGAAACCGGTTGTTTTAACTGATTTTGATAACTAATTGCACCGTCTATTTGGGGCAGTCCTGCTGCAATGGTTTCCCATTTTTGTTTTTTTGCGGCGATGATGTCACGATCGGCATTGACCGCACTATAGTTGTTTTCCAATGCGAAGGCTATTGCCTCGTTCAATGAGAAATTTCCAGGAGGATCCTGGGCCATTGAACTGCCAGCTATAAATAGGAGGAATATTAAAAAATTATGCTTCATTATTGTGATTATTGTTTGTGTTTGACTAATTCCCTTTCTAAAATGCCTATGCCCTTCGAAGTAGCTATGGCACGGGTATGGTATTCCAATACCGTTATTTCTGTTTTAAGGATGTCTGCCATTCTTCTACTGAACATTTCATTATCGTAAACCCCGAACGCAAGAATAAAATAAAATTTAACCACCATCTCCTTATCAATATTCTCTCTATAAAGCTTTTCTTTTATGCCCTTATCTATGTTGGTCGCAATACAATCGCTAAAAGTGCATACCTCTCGCTGCATTAATTTTTCATAGGTTTTTGGGTAATATTTTTTTAGTTGGAACATTGGGGAGGTTTCGGCCTTTTTGAACATATCTTCGAAGACATTTTTGATGGCAAAGTTTTCTTCAATGGCATTGAGGCCTTTTTGGACAATCTCTGAAATCATGGCATCTATAGTATCTTGGGTACTAAGGGTGCATACATCCACCAATTCTTCTTTGTTCTCAAAATGGGTATAAATAGTTTTTTTTGAGATGCCCATTTCTTTGGCGAGATCATCCATGGTGACACTCTTGAAACCTAGGTTCAAGAACATATCTGTAGCTTTTTTTAAGATTTTTTCTTTCATGATGGATGGCAAATATACGAAAGGAAACTTTATAAACTAAAATAGTTTCCGTGGTTTTATGAAAACTTAACATCCCTTTCAATGAAGGGCATTATATGTAATTGATGTATTTTTGACTAAAATTTCAAGTATGCATTCCGTAGAACAATACCGAACCGGGTTTATCTCTTATCTACAGCAGAAGACCAAGGTCAAAGAGCCAGTTAACCTCTACGAACCCATCACCTATATTCTTGAATTGGGCGGTAAACGCTTGCGACCTGTACTTACCCTCTTGACCACGGAAATTTTTGGAACGGATTACAATAAGGCATTAGATGCCGCCCTGGCGATAGAACTGTTCCATAATTTTTCATTGATGCACGATGACATAATGGATGATGCCCCTCTCAGGCGTGGTAAAACAACGGTACATGAAAAGTGGAACGTGAACACGGCAATTTTATCAGGCGATGCCATGCTCATAACGGCGTACCAACTGTTCGAAAATTATGAGAACGAAACATTTAAAAACCTAGCAAAGCTATTTAGTAAAACCGCATTGCAGGTATGTGAAGGCCAACAGTATGATATGGATTTTGAGATCCGAACTGATGTGGGCATTACTGAATATCTAAAGATGATCGAGTATAAGACCGCCGTGTTGATTGCCGCATCACTCAAAATGGGAGCTATTGTGGCTGGTGCGTCTTTGGAGGAACAAAAGAATGTTTATGATTTTGGAAAAAATTTGGGCATCGCCTTTCAATTGCAAGATGATTATTTAGATGCTTTCGGAGACCCCAAGACTTTTGGCAAACAGGTGGGAGGTGATATTATAGCGAACAAAAAAACCTTTCTGTACCTAAAGGCCTTGGAACTTGGCACACCAGATCAACAAAAAGAGTTGCGCGATCTTTTCTCGATCCAGCCTAAATATCCTGTTGCCAAAATAAATACGATCAAAGATATTTTTCAAAAAAGTGGAGCTGCGCAACGCACCCAACATAAAATAGAATCATATACCCAAAAAGCCTTTGAAATAACGGATACTTTGGCAATTTCAAAAGACAAAAAGCTTGTGCTAAAACAATTTGGGAAGAATTTGATGAAACGGGAAGTATGAACTCATCTTGAGTTTTTGTTTGGAACCGAGCCCGCCCGTTCAGGCGGGCAGGTTATGCTCAAAAAGAAGGATACCCGCCTGTATTCTATGATTAAACCTAAAATGACCATGGATCTTTTTTTTTCAACCCTAAAAATACGTACTGAACCCAAATAGCCAAGAAGCCGTTAATGCTGGGGGATTGGCCAATAAATCCCTTTTCCATTGGTAACGGTAGTTCAACCTAAATACCGTTTGTGCTGACGGTCTAAAACTGATTGATGGGGTAACGGCCCACAGATCTTCCCCGATATTGGTATTGGTCTCATTGAACGTGCCAATGTTCCAATCCACATAATCCAATCGGGCAGCAAGGTTTAGACTTGCGTTGTCCCAATCAAGTATTTTTCTTTTAATAATAGGCTGTACCACGTCAATAAAAAGCCCTTGTTGTTTGTTGCCGTACTGTTGTGTGAAGGTTTCAGGTACATCTACCGCAATAAAAGCATATTCGCCCACAATATAGGTTCCTGTTTTTTTGATCGTTGTATTAAAATCAACGGCAAATACATCTACTCTTCGTTGTTTGTCGAGTGTTACGCCCCCATCTTCAAATTTATTGTAAATACCTCCCATATACGACAGGCCCAATTCACCCATTTTTCTGTTCTTGATGGCAATTTTACCTGAAATAAGTGGTTTTCCACTATTATTGCTCACAAACCTATCCGGATTTTCTTTCGTGGCGGGTAAAAATGTTTTTCCCTCCTCGTTATCAATGATGCTATTATCGAACCCATTGGTTATGTATGCCTCGTACCCAAAAATCCAACTTCCCTTATTTGTTTTGCCGTACAGACCAAAACCCGTGTTCGACCAAGTGGCGGGCAACAATTGGTTTGCCATAGTGGGGCGTTCTACGAATTCCCATATCGGGCCATCGTGGTTTTGGTTGAAACCTCCAATGGGGTTCATCACTATGCCACCCCTAAAATTCAACATCGGATGAAAAGCGACATCCAATGCGGCAAACTCTATGGCTATTTCTTTTGTACCATCTTCATATTCGAGTTCTGACAAAAATTTAATACGTTTTGTAATGGAAGCGGACATAAAAATGGTGAGCAAGCGTGCTTGAAACGATAACCCATCAGTAACCCCATCTTCTGTGGTATATAACGAATTGGCTTCTAAATATCCGCCCACAGCAACAGGGAGCTTTCCCATGGTTAGAAAAGGTCGATTGTACACCGCATCCATATTCATCTTCACACCACTTGTATCTTTGTGAACACGGGTGATAAGCGAATCTTGTGTTTGGGCCTGAAGGTTTAAGGTGGCAAAGAACACCAAACCGGGCAAAAGTATTTTATGCCTGTAAAATGTAAATATTATCATTGTCCATTTCTATTTTAAATGTTTTTAAATCCCTATCGGCCGGGCCTTCCAGAACCTTTCCCGTTACCGAGAATTCGCTCCCGTGACAAGGGCAACTGTATATTCCGCCACCTACGTTTAGTTCGCACCCCCTGTGTGTACAATGTAGCAAGGATGCACTGTACACATCTATGTTCATTTTATACAGACAAATTGGAAATTCCATATTCTCTGTTTTAACCAAAACAAACGCACGGTTTACTTTTTTATCTTTCTTAATAGACCAAAACTCTGATTTTTTTACGACCAAGCGGTTTGCTTCTTTTGTAATAGTTGCATAATGAATAGCTCCGCACGATTGCAGGGCAGATGCTAAAATCGGAATTCCGACAGCAGCATAACAACAGGTTTTTATAAGATTGGCAAGAACACCCTGCGCTCTTGGCGCAGGGCTGAATTGCCTTCGTGCGCAGCACGAAAACCGTATTTTTGGGTATGGTCAAAATTACGGAAGGCACTTGGCATTGGCACCATAATGTTTCCGAATGTT
>JAJRSY010000092.1 GCA_024278565.1 Bacteroidota bacterium | reverse complement strand
CACCAATTCTTTAGCCATAAGCCCCCCAGCCGAGTGTTCATCATAGCGCAATAGGTCCACAATATCCTTGGCATGTTCTCGATCTTCGATTTCAGAAATGACCTCTTCAACAATTTCCTCGGGAAGCTCCGCAATTATATCAGCGGCATCATCGGTATCGAGTTCTTCCAGTTCCTCTGCAATTTCCTTTGTTGAAAGATTGCCCAAAATAGCCTCTCGAACATCATCGTCCAACTCAGTAAGCACATCAGAGGTTTTATCGCTATCAAGAAGCTTTATCAGATAGGTGGCCTTATCTTCATGGAGTTCGTCTATAATCTCTGCTACATCAGCATAATGCACCTCAGCCAAAAGGTTTTCCAAAGTGGAATCCTTTTGGTCTTCGATCAACTGTTCGATTTCTACTAAAAGCTCGTCTGTTAGTTTAAACGGTGTCATTTGCTATCTTCTTCGTCAGCGCAATAAAATCAGCTACTACCAATTGTTCTGGGCGCAGATCAAATATAACATCTTCTTTGAGAACATCTGAGAGCTCAAAGGTTTTTAAACTGTTGCGCAACGTTTTTCTACGGAGGTTAAATGCGGATTTCACTACTCGAAAAAACAATTTCTCATCGCAGTCAAGAGCAATATTCTCTTTTCGGACAAGGCGTAACACACCTGATTCTACTTTGGGAGGAGGATCAAATACCTCAGGGGGCACAGTAAACAAATATTCCACATCATAATAAGCCTGTACCAGAACCGATAGAATACCGTATGCTTTACTGCCTCCTGCATTACAAATTCGTAGGGCAACCTCTTTTTGAAACATTCCTGAAAATTCAGGCACCTGTTCCTTCATTTCCAACATCTTAAAAACAATTTGTGTAGAAATATTGTAGGGAAAATTTCCGGTAATGGCAAACTGAGTATCACCAAAAAGAACGCTTAGATCGTATTTCAAGAAATCTCCCTCAACCACTTTGAAAGTACTTTTACCCAGCATGGCCTTTGGGTTTTCTAACGGGAAGCTATTGTTCATATACTCAATCGACTCAGCATCAATATCCATCGCCACCAGATCAATATTATGAAGCAGCAAATACTTGGTAAGCACCCCTGTACCAGAGCCTATCTCAATAACATTGGTGTATTTTTTAAACGATAGGGAATTAGCGATTTTTTGGGCGATTTCCTCATCTTTCAAAAAATGCTGGCCAAGGTATTTTTTAGCCCTTACAGGACCTTTGTCTTTCCATGTCTGAAAAAATTTCTTCTTTTTGCCCATAATTTTACTGCTCGCTGATGATTTCGAGTTCGGTTCTAAATGAAACAAATTTACCTGCAAACAATCGTGATGCATCTTGTCGCAAGCGATCGGCATCTTCTGCATAATACTTTTCAAGCAGCTCTTTATCTCGCACCGTGAACTGCACCGAATAGGTCATACCCCCCATTTCTTCTTCTACCAGAACCCTGCACAATTTAGCGTTTGTGAATTTGCCGGTTGCGAGCACATCTGGTATGTGCACTTCTTTCATCCACTTCAACCATTGCCGGTGAGCTGATGCTTCAATATTTGTGGTTACATTGTATATGTACATAGTAATACGTAGTGTATAAAAAGTAGCGGACAAAGAAACGCATACTTTTCGGACTAATTTAACGTTTAAAAAATGTATTTAACCCTAATATTGGTATGATTATAGCTATTTTTCATATATTGTTAGCTGTAGTTATTATATTTGCTGTTAATAACTTGGTATTTTAAGTACTATTATGGAAACACTAGAATACAAGTCCAGAATTTCAGAAACCTTTTCTATTGTCAGGTCTTTTTCATTTAATGAAAAAAAGAGTCCTTTAATGGATGAAGAATCTATGAATACCTTTTTAGATACTATTCTTGGTTTTAAAACTATTATAAAAGAAAAAAACGAAACAATGTCATCTATTACTGAAGGAATGGATAAGCTAACTTGGTTCACCAATCCGGATGAAGAAAGTCTGATGTTATTAAACGATTTGATTTCAGCTGCTAAAGACCTCCATTCTTCCCTTATAAGACACTATGTTTCCCTCGCACCAATACGAAAAAAGGGAATTGCTAGGGCAGAAATAAAAGATTTTAAGAATTCTATCGACGAACTCAAAGAGTCTTATGAAGACTTAGAGTCAGTTTTCTTTTTTCTTCCAGAAATGCCCGAATTTGTTGAGACCACAAAACAACTATCTTTGGTCTGATGAAAATATTTTGTCTCGAAGACTTTAA
Organism: Bacteroidota bacterium; assembly: GCA_024278565.1. Lineage (GTDB taxonomy): Bacteria > Bacteroidota > Bacteroidia > Flavobacteriales > Flavobacteriaceae > Maribacter_C. The sequence goes on along the minus strand of JAJRSY010000092.1, from coordinate 4,887 downwards.
AGTTGAATTTGAAAAACTTAGTTCAAAGAAATCTTACAGAGACATTGAAAGGGAAATAATAAGTTACTTTTTTGAGAAACCCATCGAAGATTTTGAATCTGGAGTTCGTCTTAATAATAGAGATGACTTCCCATACATTAAAAAGCGACTTAAAGGCAGAGGTGGATACAGGTGTTATTTTTTAATGGTTCTAAAAAATGATTGCCTATATCTTATGTTTGTCCATCCAAAAACAGGAACTTCGGGGTCAAGAAATATAACTGACGAATCAAAAACATACCTTTATAAAAAAGTGTTTAAGTCTATACAGAATCAAGATTTATATGCGCTGAATCTAGACGAGGGTAAAGAGCATATTATTTTTTCTAAGCCCTTTGGTTTCCACTAATTAGGGCTAACCTATCAAGATGTTGGATTCAACCTACCAGCAGATAGGAACATATTAGTTTACAAAATGAAAACTATATTAATCGAGTAATATCCTGATTTGAATTTAGCTGTACCTTGGCTATCACAGTTTGTGTTTGGAGCATTATTTTCACAATGTCTAATCTCTACTATTGAATTCTAAGTTTATTTTTAAATTTGGCAATTGACCTCAATTTATAGCATCACCCCTCAACTTTCTATAATACTTTCTGGCTTGCGGAAAATAATAACTGTCTTGATAGTTATAAATGATTTTCGCATACTCCTCTTTGGCTTTTTCCGGTTCGTTCAAAATAGTGCGGTACAGTTCGGCAAGGGCAAAATGTGCATCATCGGCTAGAATGCCATTTGCGTAAAACTCAATTATTTTTCGATAGTTGAATTTTGCGGCTTCGTAATTCTGCAAACTACTCAACAGTTCACTTTGTTTCAAAAGTGCTTCGTCCTCAATTTTCTCTCCTTTATGGTTCAGTAAAATATCATCAAAAATAGCGATGGCCTCTTTGGTTTTGTTCTGATAGGCCAACAGATCGGCCCGGGCATATTTTTTCAGAGCGGTTTGGGTAGAATCTTCCAATGAATTATCTGATATCAACAAACTTAATTGCATAGCATCGTTTGCTATGAGTTGTGATGTGGAACTTCTTAATACTTTTAACTGCACAAGCGCCCAATCGAAATCACCCTTATAGAAACTGGTCTGCGCCACCTTGTAACGCGCATCTTGACCAAGAACATCGTTTTTTAGACTCTTTTGAACCTGCGAAAAATAGATCAGGGCCTCATTGAACTTTTTATCAAAAACCAAGATATCGCCCAAGGCCAATTTTATATAGGCAGTTCCTCGGGTATTCAATGGAAGGCCTAGACTTTTTTTAAGAATGTCAATGGCCAATTCTGGATTCTCTTTTTTAAAGGTCAAAAAATTGGCATAGGCAACCTGTAACTGTAAGGTCTGGTTTTTATAACCATGGGCATCTATTAGCTTATCATATTTGTTCTGAACTTCGGTCAACTGTTTTTCATCAGTACCCAGTAGTTGAATATCAATGATATTCAATTGGGCGTTCAATTTCACAATTTCATCACGGGTGTTGTCAATGATGTATTCGTAGATGTTTTGTGCGGTTTCAGTATCACCTTCCTTTAAGGTGATATCTCCCAGATTTTCCAATCGCGCCACCGACGCCTCATCCATTCGCTTATAAATCGCTTTTTCTTGGCGAAAGGCACTACCGTATTGTTTTTGCTTTACAAACAACCAACTCAACAAGTGATTCCAAATAACATTCGGATCCTTTTGGGCATTCTTCAAAAGTATTGTCTTGAGCTTGACATTATTTTCATTCTCAGAATCTGAGGTTATGAAATCATCAAAGTTTCTAAGCACCGTTGACATTGACGCTTTTCCTTCAACAATGAGAAAAAGGTACGAACTGTACATTTTATCAATGTTTCCTTGTTCCCCATAAATTCGGGCCATTTGAAAATTGTAATCCAATCGCGGGTTAAGTTCCATTGCTTTTGAGTACGCACGAAGGGCATAATCCAATAGCGCATGTTTTTGAAATCGGAGTCCGGCCGCATATCCGTAATTAAAATTTTCATTGATTGTCTCAAGTGCCCGGTCATAGTATTGGTTGGCTTTTTCAAGATTCTTCTGTAAGCTATGGTTGTACCCGAGTTCAATAAAAAAGATGGGGTTGTTACTGCCTTTATTGATTTCTTTGAGTAAAACCCTCTCGGCATCGGTATACCGCTCTAATTGCTGGTAACAACCAAATAAACCCTCAATATAATCAGTTCTACGTGGGTTTTTTTCTACCAATTTTTCGTAAAAAACAACCGCTTTTTCGTAATCGCCATCCTCAAAATACCGTTTGGCCAAAAAATCGTCTTGGGCAATGGTCAAGATCGAAAAGAAAAACAGCGCCGAAAAGATAAAAGCCTTCATACATAAAATTTAACAAAAATAACCCAGCCCAAGAAAAGAAGCAGTTAAAGGGTAGCTAATTTAGAGGCATTTCACCCAATTTTTTCAAACCTACAATAGGGCACTAAAACTTCAGGAATTTGAATGCCGTCACCAGTTTGGCAATTCTCCAAAATTGCCGCCAATACCCTTGGCAGTGCCAAAGAACTCCCGTTTAACGTATGTGCCAACTGGTTTTTTCCATTCTCATCCTTGAAGCGTAATTTCAAACGATTGGCCTGATACGTCTCGAAGTTGGATACCGAACTGATTTCGAGCCAACGGTCTTGAGCCGTTGAAAACACCTCAAAGTCATAGGTGAGTGCCGCTGTGAATCCCAGATCACCACCACAAAGCCTTAAAACACGATACGGCAGTTTTAGTTCTCTCAGTATATTTTTCACATGTTCGACCATCACGTTCAATGCTTCATAAGAACTCTTCGGATGTTCGACCCGTACAATCTCTACCTTATCAAATTGGTGCAAACGGTTCAGACCACGTACGTGAGCCCCATAGCTACCAGCCTCTCGTCTAAAACATGGCGTATAGGCCGTATATTGAACCGGAAAATCTTTTTCGTCTAAAATCTCATTGCGAAATATATTGGTCACGGGCACCTCAGCGGTGGGTATCAAATACAGATCATCTTCGCCAATATGGTACATTTGCCCTTCTTTGTCGGGCAAATTGCCCGTTCCGAAACCAGATGCTTCATTGACCAGGTGTGGCACTTGTATTTCGGTATAACCGGCGTCGGTGTTCTTATCTAAGAAATAAGCGATCAGCGCACGCTGCAACCGGGCGCCTTTTCCCTTATAAACAGGAAAGCCCGCCCCGGCTATTTTGACCCCAAGCTCAAAATCGATGATGTCGTATTTTTTGGCAAGATCCCAATGTGGTAAAGCATCTGAGATCAAGGCAGGTATTTCGCCTTCTTTAAAAATCTCTTCATTGTCATCTTCAGAACTGCCAGACGGAACGGATTCGTGTGGCACGTTGGGTATTTGGTACAACAAGGCTTGAAGTTCGTCTGCCGTTGCGTTCAAATCATCAGCCATCTTTTTGGAATCTTCTTTGAGGGCAACCGTTTTTTCCTTCAAGATGTTCGCCTCTTGAGTATTTCCACTTTTAAAGAGTATCCCTATTTCTTTCGAAATCTTGTTCGATTCGGCTAGGATGGCATCCAATAGGGTCTGGGTCGCTCTTCTTTTTTCATCCAATTGCAACACGTTTTCCAACAGGGGGGCGGCATCAATATTTCGCTTCTTCAAGGCAATGAAAATACCCTCTTTGTTATCTCTGATAGCCTGTAGCTGTATCATTGTTCTTTTCTTTGAGGTGCAAATTTAGTCTTAATTGAACAATGAATCAATTTTATAGGGCAACTATACGGCCCTGCCCCTTCGCTTGAAGATGCGCTTTTGCGAACCATTGACCAGAATAGTGTACAGGTACACCGTTGGAGCGCTCCATAACAGACCCTAACAACTGGCCTGATTGTATAATGCGATGGGAAACCTGTAGGAACACCAAAACCATCTGGTGCGACCCGAAGGTTTTAACATACCCCATTTATTTATTTGAGGTCTTTATATTGTTGAAAACCACCAAAAACACCATTGGGCCAACAAGTACAAAGAAGAGTATTTTAGTAACCGTCAAAAAACCATAAGACATTGCATTAAAAATCATGGTTGAAAATGCTATTGAAATTAAAATTGAAAGTATTGCAAGAATCAATCTAAACTTCATTATAAATTTTTTTTTGTTTTCTTCTTTAACTTCAAAGGGAACATTCCAATATTTTGGAAATTTAATTACAAACCAAATTAACAGCAAAAGAAACACATTTACACAAATAGCGATCCATAGCGAACTTTTACTACCCCAACCATCAATTTCTCCTGCATAATTAATGTGAGTTGGGACAATATTTGGTATGTCATCGTAATTTAAGTACAAGATTCCCGAATAAGTAATCAAAACAGAAAAACCCATTAAAAATATTAACTTTACTTTGAAAGATACCATCGTTTGAAATTTATAGGTTGGTGTATTGGATAAAGGTATAGAATTAATCCGCCAACTATTGAAAAGAAAAATGAGAAAATACCATGAAATACAATAATTGAAAAATGAAAAACTATGCCCAATGGCAATAGGTTTTTTCTATACTTACTAGAAGCTGTCAAAGCCAAAAAGAGCATTAATTCAAAAATCAGAACGCCATAGGTTAAAATTGTAACAGCCCAATCGTTTTTCAATATCGCATTTATCAGGGGAATTAAGTTATCTGAACTCCCAAAAAAGCTATGGTTTAACCAATAATAAAGGGCTGTTCCGTTTTTCCATTCTTTTATACTGTTGTCCGATAAAACCCAAAATTAGTTAAAACTACGCTTCTAACCCAATAAAATGGTTGAAAATTCAATTTTTCAAAAAGTAAGCCCCTTGTTTTTAGGTTGGATAAAAATCGATTTTTT
>JAJRSY010000091.1 GCA_024278565.1 Bacteroidota bacterium | reverse complement strand
ATTGATCAGTGAAATCAAACAATGGACCAAAGAAAAAAACAAACAAAAGAAAAAGATCAAATGGGGGTTTACAAAACGAGATGCTTATAAAAAACTATCTCATCATTTTGTTCCATAATTAAATTGACGTGATACTAGTGTTGCGTTAAGAAATAGATATTTGTCATAACATGGTAAATGTCAATTAGTTATGTACGTTCTTTGATTTTTTGATTTCAATTTCCTGAAATTTGGCCATTTCTAAAGTAATATTGCCATGCACCAGGGAAAATATGTTTTCAGTCAAGTTGTTTCGCTGATCTCAAAATATGAGCTCAACAAAAGCGTCGGTCGCCATGCCGGTGACTATCGCAGTAAGGATTTTAAGAGTTGGCCCCATTTTTTGTGTATGGTGTTCGGTCAATTGACCTATCGGGAAGGAGTACGTGATACCATTAACTACCTTGGGGCACATCAGGGCAAACTTCACCATCTTGGCATTAAACAGTTGGTGGCCTATTCGACTTTGAGCCGTACCAATGAGAATAGGGACTGGCGGATATGGGTGGATTTTTCTGGCCATTTGATGAAAGAGGCCCGTGCCCTGTATTTGAAGGATAGCGATTTTGTCCTTGATCTGGACAATACCGTATATGCTTTGGATGCCTCCACCATTGATTTGTGTCTGAGTGTTTTTGTTTGGGCAAGATTCAGAAAGGAAAAGGCAGCGGTAAAAACCCACACATTGATGGGTCTGCGGGGAAATATCCCCATGTTCATTGATATCACCGATGGAAAAGTCCACGATGTGCACGTTTTGGACAAGATCGAGTTCGAACCTGACAGGAGTATATATTATGGATAAGGGCCACTATGATTTTGAACGGCTCTACCGAATGCATCTGGCCAGGTCGTTTTTTGTGATCCGTGCAAAGAAAAACCTAAAGGCAAAACGGATGTATTCCCAAAAGGTCGACAAGTCCACAGGGCTGGGATGTGGCCAGGCCGTAAAGCTTATGGGCAAGAAGTCCGTTGTCCTTTATCCCGAAAAGCTAAGGAGAATCAAATTTTTCGACAAGGACAAGCCCAAAACGTACGTATTCTTGACAAACAACTTTGAGATCGATGCATCGGCCATTTGCCTACTTTATAAAAACAGATGGCAGATCGAGCTGTTCTTCAAGTGTATCAAACAACACCTGAAGATAAAGAAGTTCTGGGGGCAATCCGAAAATGCGGTCAAAACGCAGATCTGGATTGCCGTATGTACATATTTACTGGTTGCCATTATGAAGAAAAACCCGCCTGCCGGACGGGCAGGAATGAAAATAGGGCAGAGCCTCTACGAAATATTACAAATTTTAAGTGTATCGACGTTTGATAAAACACCTGTTAACCAACTGTTTAGTGCGAATGGTTTACAGAAAATTGAAAATGAAGACCCTAACCAATTGAATATGTTCGACTTATAACGCAACACTAGTGAATATAGATCTACAATTAAAAGACAAAGTAATCGTAGTAACAGGAGCTGCGGGTCTAAAGGGGAGTAGAAACTTATTGTTAGAGCCTTGGCAGACGAAGGAGCCATACCCGTAAGCGTTTGTCGCAATGACCTTCGGTACGGGGAAAAGGTGCCAAGGCCTCATCACGTAGATCGGGGCCATTGCCAATACTGTCTTTAAAAGGGTACATGGGCATATAACTTTTTGGAACGCTTATGTCATCCATCGGGTACATGCCCAAAAATTCCTGTGGGGCTTGCCCGGGATCATGGGCTGCATTGAAGGCCAAGTACATAAAGAACGGTTTGTCACTTTTTTTGGTTTGGTCGATAAAGCCCAAAGCGTCATCTTTCAAAACTTCGCTCCAATGGGTGCCCCCTTCCCAAAACCCACCGAATTTCTTATCGGTCGGAGACCAGCTTGTATCATTTTTGCTCAAAGGTCGATTGTAACCAACAGCTCGTATTTCAGCTTCTGAAGCTCCATTTTCTAACATATCATTGAGCAGTTTGATTCTGCCGGCATGGTTCCATGAATCGCTGGGCATGCCCGGTCTTACATGGGTTACATTTTGAAAAACCGAACGAGCGTCGGCATCAACATGCCATTTGCCTGTCATGTAAGTATCGTACCCAGCTGCTTCCATCAATTTGCCCCAAGTTTTGTCCGTACCGTTTCCTTGCAACCATTATTGGCGAAAATTGTTTGCATTCCAAACACTTCTACCTGAGATAATCATGGCTCTTGACGCAACACAAACGGCACCGTTCCATGCACCCATATTATAGGCATGGGTAAAGGTCGTGCCTCTGTTGGCTAATTCGGTCAGGTTCGGGGTGCGTACCTCGATATTACCCATTGATTCGATGCCTGTATAGGTGAGGTCATCGGCAAAAATAAAGACGATATTTGGTTTTTGGGTAGTGTCAGTAGGCTCTTTTTTTTGGTGTTGCACCCAAGTGCCAATAGGAGTAATGCAAAGATAATATTTTTTGGCTATATTCTATAATATGACTGAATTAGAGCCCGTTCTCCATATTTCCCAGGCGGACTGTCCGGCGAAGGCATAATATGCGAAGGCCTTGAGCCGTTGTCCGTCGTTCTTTATGCGTTCCAGCACCATGAACCAGT
>JAJRSY010000090.1 GCA_024278565.1 Bacteroidota bacterium | reverse complement strand
TCGCACTCGTTCCATAAGTACTCAAAATTCACCATGGGATCCGTGGATGCCAGCTCTTCTTCAAAAAAAGCTTTTTCACATGAACTTAGTACCAGTACCATCAACACTATTAAATACCTGTTCTTCATCGCTTATCTGTTATTGGTATTAAACAAAAAGGTTAGTTTGAGAATGTGGTGGGCCATCTCGAACCTGTCTAGGTCGCCACCGGTTCTATAGGCATCCCATATATAGGAAAATTGCATTTTGTTCTTGTTCTTCAGAGAAACGGTATAATCTAATACAGTGCCCATTCTAAAACCTGAAAAAACCTTGAACTGATAATGATCTAAAACCGTTGCTTCGTTCAAAATATCCGACTGCCCGGAATATACAAACCCGTTTCTATAGGTGCTATTGACCAAGCCCACATTAAGCCTGAACGCCAAATCTCTGGTCTTTTGCTTGAGGGTGTATTTAATGAACAAGAACTTTTTTTGCTTATCGACGGTACGGCTTATACCCTTTGTGACCTTTATCGATCCAAAAAGGGTGGGAAACATCTCAAAACCAAAACCATTGTTCTCTAGTGATTCGTTTATTCGAATATTACCGGTTGCATTGAAGAGCCCCCCGATTTTCACGTTTAGCTTCTCAGAACTCAATTTTTTAAACTCATAGAGTTGAGAATAATAAAATGAAAAGGTTTTAACGGTACTTATTGCCGAGTGATCGTTAAAGGTACTCGCATAATTTCCGAAGGTATATGAAAACCCGTTTTCAGCTTCTCTTTGCCTATCCAATTTCAGGGTCGATAGCCCAAAATGGATTTGCCCCCCACTGTAAATAAGGGGAGAGGTCGCAAGGTCCCTAAAATTCGAATAGCTCACGCCCATCGTAATACCTGTGTACGCCGGTCTGTTTTTTCTTTGTTCTTTTTTAGAAAGGGTCGCCCCCTCGTTTTGTGAAAAACCCACCAGAGGGACTGCAAACAATGTCCAAATTATTAAAGTATTTAATTTCATTCAGTTTATTTATCCATTTTAAGATTCGACACACTCTTGACCGAGATCTAAATGCCAATGTACCCGTATGTACGGGTTTTATATTGTCACGAACAGCAACGGCAAACGCAATGTAAGCATAGATTGCAAGATTCGTTGCGAAGATAACCAAACGTGGTGCTAGAAATAGTGTATTATACTCAAAAAGCCTGGCCTTTTTTTGATTTACTTAAAGGTGCTTCATCCTGGGTTAGGTACAAAAACCCGTATTAGGCAATTGTCATTGGTATGTGCAATTTTAGTTCAGTTCATGCTTTTTTTCATATATCGACATAAGAGAAAAGCCATCATCAAAAATAATTCTATCGCCAACAATAGTCCCTTTTCTTATTTTTCTCGAATAATAATTTGTTCTGCCGCCTTGCGATGGATAAAATTTTTCAAATTCAATCAAATTTTCTGTTATTCTATATTTCCCTCCATAAGAGACCGAGTTTTTATCTCGACTATCAGATTTCAAATAATATGAAACAGTAGATTGCTTGAAAAACCCGTAATTATAAAAAATAAAAATTGAGGGATGCTTTTTTTCCTGCTCATTGTAATACCTGCCTTCAAAAATTTGAACATATACTCCTGCCAAATGGAAATTCGGGAGAATCTAGGCAGGGGTTTTTTTCCGTACCAAGGCAAAATTTTTCGGCATAGCCTCAGCTACGGCGATAAATTTTAACGAAGGTATGGGGAAAAATACCAAGCCTGCCTACCGGCAGGCAGGTAGGAATTTCGGGTTTCCATTTGGCAGGAGTATAGTACGCAGAAGTATCGATTTTAGTCAAATCTTCCTCGTTCGGAATTTTTGTGAATTTATAGTTTACTCGCTCATTCAAAATCGGTTGGCCCTTATAGTCTTTCGGTATTCTGTGGGTATCCGACACAACCCATCAGAATCGATGACAACATAAATACAAGAGCATATTTTTTGAGCATGATTTGTTGCGTTAAGTTATTGAATTCAAGGTGGTTTTGTTTTTATGTATGGTACCGGTTTGCATAAGAATAGCAGCAGGTTTTATACCGTTTTATTCAGTATAAATATAGTGTTTTTTATGAAATTCGACTTTTCTATTAACCATTAAACCGCTATTATTTTTATACATTGTTGGCATTTCGTTGTGTGTCCTGCGTTACTTGGGGATACAAGATAAGAATTAAGTTCTTTGAAATACAAGTAACATAACTGTAATTGAGATGATAGGATATTTATATTAGTCCGTCTACTAATATTTATATGGTCTATCGGCTGGGATGTTCAGGCAAATCAGTCAAACCGCCTTATGGTGCTTACCTTTCACGGGTTGGTACTGAGCGATAAGGTTAAAGGCATTACCTACGTTTGTATGTTGAGTAATTGCTATGGTGGGAGTAGAGGAGTTGAAAGAGAAGAGATTGAACCCTTGTAGAAGTGTCGTAAACAACTTTAGTGTTGTCAAAATCGAGGGATTGACGGTCTTGCGAGATAAGTCTTGACGAGTGTAACCTGACTATTGGTCAAGAGGCAATCGGCATATAGAGGGCAAGAACTTTACTTACGGCTCAATTACGGAACAGGAGAAACTTCTTTTGTGGTGTAAAGAGAGAACGGCATAATCCCGAAGGGCAAGCCAAAGAGTATCAATACACAATTGGAGTGGCGGACTAACTCGTAGTAGCGAACAGTATCTAAGAGATGTCTTTGGAAACTTAGACGTAGCGAAGGGGTTGGCATATGCTTTTGGTAGGCGATTTTGCCAACTTATCATTTTGATAAGGAAGAGCTTGTGTACTACCAAACAATGAAAATTGTGCGTATGAAGAGCCGTATGATGCGAGACTGTCACGTACGGTTCTCTGCCTTGCCGGCAGGCAGGTGTGAGAGGTTTAGGGGTGAGATTCCCCTTTACCTACTCGTCATTTTTATTCCACTTTTTTATAGTTTTCAAATCGTTAGATATAATATATCTCATTGATGGTAAGCAAGTTCCCAGACTAAACTACTGTCTAATTGTCTAAATAAACTATCTTATTGTATCTTTGGCGCATGGCAAGACATGCACCCACACTCAGGATCCCGCCTGCGGATCTTGACAGATTGAAAGGTTGGTCAAAGAGCCGGACGGTCTCAAAGCAATTGATAGACCGTTCCAAAATAATTCT
>JAJRSY010000089.1 GCA_024278565.1 Bacteroidota bacterium | reverse complement strand
TTATGATACGAATTCAAGGTGTTACTACTCTTAAACAAAACCCCTCAAATACCAACATTGAAATATCTATTTTTCTTCCTTGTGGATCAACTTCGATAAATTTATTTTCTCCAACAACTTCATACCGGTTGTTCTTAATAAAATAGATCTCAGGTACACTACTTGAAGGTAAATTGATTTTGAACTCTGAGTAGTTTTCTCTGAAATTATAATGGACTTCCAGCTGTCCAAGTTCATTCTTAATATCGGAATAATTTAAGGCACAACCATCAAAATAAAAACTAATTTCCTTCTTCATATTTTTATTATCAAATACTATAAAGTGTTTAATATTCGATTCATACGTCGAATACTTAACCACCCCATCTGAAATGATGGTTGATTTTGAGCCTAGGGTATCAATATATTTCAGTCCTTTTTCCTCAAAGGAGTTAATAATTGACTTAACTTGGTTTAAAGAACATTTTTTCATTTTAAGACCTCAATAGATGAATAGGTAGCATTTGGATTAAATAATTGAACTTCACCACCAGAAAATATTTGATCACTTCCATTCCAGTCCTCAATATTTGCTGCACTACTTTTTAAAAAATTATCTGATTTGTCTAATTTAACCTCAATCATTTTCCGGCTATCAACATCAAAACCTAGCTTACCTTCATCTATATTTTTAGAACTATAATAATATGAACCAACTTTAGGTTGACCTGTCATTCGATCTAGGTAGGAATATTGATATAGCTTCTCCCCCTTGGAAAGTTTAGCAATTTCGACTGGTTTATCAAAATCTATTCCTCTCAAGTGATTGTCGTAATCTTTATATCCTGCATCACTATAAAATTTATCAGCAAAATCAAATCTAGCCTTTTTTTCTGCTGGCCATGATTTAGCAGCAGATCGAATATCTTTAGGGTTTGTAGATAGCTTTTTGGGAGCCTTTATATTTTTAGTCTCATCCCGTACCTTATTATTACACTTCTGAGTCCCACAGTCTGCCATTGATTTTTCGATATTTGATTTTGGATTAGTAGGCGTTTTTTTCAGGGCTTGTTTTGCCGCTGCAAGCTTAACTCGCGCCGCTTTTAACGCCGCATTCACGTCTTTCATTTTGTTGGCGATCTTCGTTCCTTTGGTTACGCCTTTAATTCCATCTCCTACAATCGGGATGATGCCCACCACATCCAGTAGCGCACCTCCCCAATCGCCTTTCCATAAAGATCGGCCAATGCTCACTACGTCGGCAACCGTTCCTGCGGGGGGCGGTGCCATGCTGGCGGCGGTTAAACTGGCATCGGTGGCCAGGTCTGCATAAACACCTTCCAGTTCGGCCAGTTCTATTTCGGCTTTTTGAATTTTTGCTAAATCGGCGGCGTTACTCATTGAAGTTCCTCTTGAAACCAAATTCGGTGATCGGCTTTGTTAAACGCGGTTTTTTTGTCGGCCTCTGTTACGTCGTATAAACGATCAATGCGTTCTTCTTCGGACAGATTAGGGGTGTTAAGAATGGTTTGAAAGCTGGGATGTTGGTAAAAATCAGGCCCGACTTCCCACATGAGGGTCACAAAAATAGCTTGGCTTGTGGGATGGATAAAGCCTTGTTTTAGAGCGGTGTGTCGCGCTTTTTTTACCATAGCTTGTCGCTCTTCTGCCGAAAAGGCTTGTGCGATGTCGGGCAGGTGTTCGGTCATGTAATCATCGCTGTACCACGGTATAAAATCGGTTTCGTTCATTAACCGCTGTTGTTGCATTTGTTCGGTATTAATGACCAACATTCCTTTGGTGCTGCCTTGTTCTTTGGCGTGTTGTTGCTGTCTTTGATGTACTTGAGCTTGTTGCGCTCGCCATTCGAGTTCTTCGAGTTCTTCGAGTTCTTCGAGTTCTTCGAGTTCTTCGAGTTCTTCGAGTTCTTCGAGTTCTTCGGGTTCGAGGGTATCAATGGTTTGGCCAAAGGGGCTGTCGTTTTCGGGTTCTGGCTCGATGGTTATGGGTGCGTGGGCAATGTGAATGCCGGTGTTGCTTTTTTGTTCGGTTTCCCAGTAGCGTTGTATGCCGCTATTTTGTTCGATTTGTTCGGTGTCGGATGTGGTTTCCAGTAGAAAAAACTGAACGGGGCCAAAGAGTTTTCGGGTTTGTTGTGGATTGGCGTAGGCAAAAAACTGGTGCACAGCTCGTGGGTCGTAGTAACGAAAATAAAGCGTTTCGTTGTCGGTGTTTTTAATGCGAAGCAGGGTTCGGCAGTGTTTGTAGACGGTGTCAAAGTCAACTTGGCTGGATACGATGGCGTAGATGCCTTGGTGTTGCCCCCAGTGCATGAGCAGTCGCTCAGTTACATGGCCGCCGCGTTCGACTTTGATTAGGTAGGGTGCGGTGGCTCTAAGGGATTCGGTGAGGTCGCCCATATATAAACAGCGACTTTGTTCGGAGTAGTTGTTGAGTTTTACTAAATTATGGGGGTAAAATTTGGGTTGGATTCCCCCCCCTCACGATAAAAAACGATGATTTTTCAGCCTGTAAAATCTATTTAAGAATACCACCCCGTTTTCAAGTCGATGTTTAGCTCTAGGAACAGTCCCTAGAATTTATAACTTCTTATCAGGGATATGAACACCAATGATAGACGGCAATTTATTTTTTTTGTCATAAGTAATATGAATGTATCTTTCTGAGCCATCCCAACGATCAGCTATGACAGAATTGTCTTTACGACTCTTCCTTTGCCAAGATGACTCCCCCAGTTTCATAAATAAATCTTCGCGACTATCAAAAAAATTTATATTTTTAGGTAGCCTATCTCTATATTTTGAAAAACCATCTTTACCATCAGAATAAAAAAAGACACCGCTAAAGTAAAGGTTACCTTTATTCCTGTCTTGTTCAGAATTATTCAAAAATTCGTGCTCATCAGTAAACACCATAGAAAACCCTTCCTGCTTATTTTCTAGGTATCCTCTGTAAAAATCAGCCTCAACTTCAACTTTACTAAAATCTAAATTATTTTTGGTGCCCAAAACAATTAATTCGTGATCTTTTACTGATCTGCCAAGAAGTGACAGTAATTCATTGGTTTTCATAATTATAGCCATTTAAAAAAATTATTCGTCTAAACGATCAAGCAACCAGTCATCATACGCAGTATTATCTTTTTTTGTAACATTATCGGCAGCTTTTTTATATATATCAATATCCTTAGGATCCATGTTTTTTGCATTATCAATCATTGCATCTGAATCTCGTTTCGTAGCCCCTGCTAAATCATTAGAATCAGGTTCTATGAGTTCTTTATTTTTTCCACCATATGTAGGTCCTGCTCGATGTATATCCTCAGGTACGTTAACAGCTGTTGCTTCTTTATTAATACGTTTAATCTCAGCTTTAGTAAGAGGAGATCCTTTTAGCTTTTCAGCTCGTTTTTGTAACGCTGCTTTCGAAGGCTGATGATCTCTATGAATAGTTCCATCACCTGTTTTTTTCTGTAAATTTCCGTATTCGTCAACTTCTCCTTTTTTAAGAGGTGGTTTAGCATCCTTCTGCTCTATAGCACTATTTTTGCCTTCCCCCCCCATGTTTGGACACGGCTGAACCCCTCCTTTCTTACACGCCTCTGCCGTCTTTTTTTGTAACTCTTTAGGGTCGTTTTTTAACGCTAATTCCTTTTGCAATAGTTTAGCACGTGCGGCCTTTAATGCAATCTCAACGTTCTTCATTTTGTTGGCTATCTTAGTCCCTTTGATACCGCCTTTAATCACGTCTCCTGCGATGGGAATGAAGCCAACTGCATCAAGTAAAGCATCGCCCCAGTTGCCTTTCGAGAGTGAAATCGTAAGGCTAGCAATGTCTGCCGCTGTTCCGGCTGGCGGGGGTAACATGCTCGCTCCTGCTAGGCTTGCCTCGGCGACTATTTTGCCATACTCGGCCTCTAGTTGTGCCAGTTCTATTTCGGCCTTTTGAATCTTTGCTAAGTCGGCGGCGTTACTCATTGGGTGTCCTCTTTAAACCAGTAATGCGGGTGGGTGTTTTGCATTGCGTTATCCCATTGTGTTGAATCAACTTGATAGAGTTTATCTATGCGTTCGGCTTCTGTTGTTTGGTCGGCA
>JAJRSY010000088.1 GCA_024278565.1 Bacteroidota bacterium | reverse complement strand
CGGGCGGTAAAAAAAGGCCTGGTAGGCCTTTTTAGCGAAGGAGCGGGTGGTAGCGTTGGCTTCGATTCGCCCGGCGTAACGAAAAAAACCACCCGTAGGTGGTCTTTTTGAGTGGAGCTGGGGACGGCCGAGCGTTAAAAAAAAGTCTGGTAGACCTTTTTAGCGAAGGAGCGGGTAGTAGCGTTGGCTTCGATTCGCCCGGCGTAACGAAAAAAACCACCCGTAGGTGGTCTTTTTGAGTGGAGCCGGGGAGAATCGAACTCCCGTCCAAACAAGCAATTACAATGCCTTCTACATGCTTAGTTTCTAATTGGTTTTCGATGCATACCTGACCAGAAACAGCCTAATATACACTTAGCTTCTAAAGTTTTAGTGATCGTGGCGAAGCAACACGAACCTTATATTGACATTTATGGTGCCCTTTGATGAATCGCCGTCAACAGGGGCTATTCAAGGACATCTCGCTTCTCTACCTAGTAGAGACGAGGCTAATCTTACTATAATTCAGATTAAGCGGCAAGAGCGTAGTTATTATCGCCTTTTAAAATATAGAAAATGAGATTAACGAGCTGTTGCCCAGCGCTCGACATGCTTACATTGCCATTGGTCTCGCTGTCAAAACCAGTCGGCCCCTTCAATGAGATAACAAATCCAAGATTTGTAGTATCGAATCGAACCCTGAGCGTATTTACCTGCCGATAGGCAGGGTCGAAAGGTTCGTTCTCCCATCTTTTTTTTCAATGAACATTTGGGCGTTTCCCTTTTTCGTGAAAAACTCAAAAGGGTCGGGCTATCCGCTATTACTCCTCGCCCTTCTTCGTAAACTTCGAAGGCCTGTGGGGTAACCGCTTCTATCCCTAACGCGGGCTACCTGCTTTTTATTTCGGCAGGCAGGGCAGCAAAGCTAATAAAAAGTTTGCGTACCCTAGCAATTCCACCTAAATTAGAACAAAATTTATACCAAACCCACCTTATGAGATTCGGAATCATAAAAGAACGTAAAAATCCGCCCGATAGGCGGGTAGTGTTATCACCCGAAGCCTGTCAAAAAGTCCTCTGGAACCACAAAAAAGCACAGATCATTGTTGAACCGTCGCCCATACGCACATTTACCGATGCCGAATACAAGGCCCTAGGGCTAGAGGTCGCCCCAAAAATGGAAGCATGTGATGTGCTGATTGGCGTAAAAGAAGTACCCATTGAAGCTTTGATTCCCAATAAAAAATACTTTTTCTTTTCGCATACCATTAAAAAACAATCCTATAACCGAAAATTGTTGTTGGCCATATTAGATAAGCATATTGAACTGTATGACCATGAGGTCATCACCAACCAAAAAGAACAGCGTTTGGTGGCTTTTGGTAGATATGCCGGTATTGTAGGGGCTTATAATGGGTTCAGGGCATACGGGCTCAAATATGATATTTTTCAACTGCCCAAGGCCGAAACCTTGACTGATCAACAAGCTTTGATTTCTGCCTTGAGAAAAATTAAACTGCCCAGTATCAAAATAGTGCTGACGGGCAGGGGCAGGGTAGGCAATGGGGCACGTGAAATGTTGGATGCCATGAACCTCAGAAAGGTAAATGTAGGTGAATATTTAGAAGAAGAGTTCAATGAACCCGTCTATTGCCAAATCGATGCGTCAGAGTACAACAAGCGTAAAGATGGGGTACGGGGCAATAAACCCGATTTTTTTGCTAATCCTGAAGAATACAAAACCAACTTTACCCGCTTTACCAAAGTGACCGATTTCTACATCGCCGGACACTTTCATGGTGACGGTGCGCCCTACTTTTACACCCGTGAAGATGCCAAACAGCCCGATTTTAGAATAAAGGTTGTGGCAGACATAAGTTGTGACATTGATGGTCCCGTGGCCAGCACCGTTCGCCCCTCGACCATAGCGGACCCTATTTACGGGTATGATCCACAATCAGAAAAAGAAGTCAATTTTAAGAATAACAAGACCATTGCGGTCATGGCCGTTGACAATCTGCCCTGCGAACTGCCACGCGATGCCAGTGTGGGTTTCGGCGAGGCTTTTGTAAAGTATGTGATTCCCGCTTTTTTCAACAAAGATGAAGACGGGGTCTTAGAACGGGCACGCATGACCAAAAACGGCAAGCTCACAAAACGCTATTCGTATTTACAAGATTATGTTGACGGAAAGGAATAGAATAAAACTATTCAATCGTTATTTTCCACTCCACAATGGGTGATTGCTTTGGTGCTGTAAACGCACCCAGTGCTTTCAGTTTAAGATTTATACTGGGTTTTTCTTCCAAAGTTTTGATCATAAGGGTATAGGTGCTTTGGGCTGCAACTTCAAATACGGGAGAACTGTTATAGAAGCCATATTGCATCTGATTTTCAAAAAGCAGGTCGCTGCTTGAAACGTTTTCGAGTTCTACTTCCAAAACTTGGGTTTTGGGTAGGTACTCTGCTTTGTTTACTTTAATGCTTGCATGGATCAAAGGCTTTAAAAATTCTGGTTTGCCCACTAAGAGCGAATTGAAAACGGCAACTGTGTTTCCTTGAAAAAGGGCTTTCTGTAAACCTTCCAAGTTTTTTTCTTCGGCGAATACCAAGGTGATGGGGCGGTTTTTTCCGTACTCGGTATAATCCCAATCAATGAGTCCGTGAATATCGCTGGTGCCCATAATGGTAAGATTTTGTTCCAAGGCCAAGGCCAATGACTCCTCTGAATAGTCAACAGAATTAATAACCTCGATACCGTGTAGCTCCCCCTTTTTAATGCGTTCTTTTTGAAATGCGCTTAAAATAGGATTTCCCTTGGGGTTTTGTGCATGCCAAGCGGGGTGGTTCCAGAACACAAAAGCACCTTGTTTTTTTGCTTCCGAGAAAGCGGTTTCCGCTTTTTTGGCCACCAGTTTGTTCGCATCGGTTATAAAGACCGCATTGTTATGGCCCATTGGGGCAGAACGGGTAATCTCTGAACCGTTGACAATCAAAAGGTCATGTTCTTTTGCCTCTGCAAGTGCCAATTCGTACGATCGGTTACGGTCAGGGTGCGGTATGTCTTCTTTGTGGGGCAGGTACTCTAAATGCTCGGTCAAAGAGATGGCATCTAAATTTTCTCGTAACGCCTCTTGAACACGAATGGTGGGCCAAACGTTTCCGTCAGAAAAGACCGTATGCATATGCAAATCTGTTTTCAAGGTTACGTAGCCTTCGATATTGGGGTAGGTCAGCGCATGCTCACTTGAATGCGAGTGTTGCGCGTTAACGAATTGGAAACTGCAAATTAGACCTAAAAGAAGTGCTGTGTTTTTCATTTTGATTGGTTTTTCAATTGTATTTGATTATGAACTGTCAAGTTACAGAAAAACGATGTATTTTGGTTAGTGAATTGTAACTTTATACCAAGCATGAATCCTGCTGAAGATTACATCTTAAACCAACCAGAACCTTATAAGGGCATATTGCTGCACCTGCAATCGGTCATCGAGCATATCGTTCCCGAGGTAGATTTAAAATACAAATACCGAATTCCCTTTTACTACATCAACGGAAGACCATTTTGTTATTTGAACCAAAGTAAAGATTATGTTGATGTGGGTTTTTGGAACGCAGCGCATCTTTCTGTTCATTTGAATAAGATGGCCACGGCTGGTCGAAAAATGATGAAATCATTGCGTTATAGGTCTTTAGAAGAGATTGATGATGCCGTTTTAACAGAAGTTTTAAGGGATGCTTATTCAGTTAGAGCTAAAAAGTTCTGGAAATGAAAATCTATGATCCTTCAAGCCTTTTCTGTTCGCTGTAATTGTCTACTGCAAACTCTTTTCTATATCTTTGAAAAAATTGCTTGAATGAACAACATTTTGGTTGCTGATGAGGTTACTAAACGCTATGGTCCTCATATCGCCCTTAACAAGGTTTCCTTAGAAATTCCTAAAAACAGTATTTACGGATTGTTGGGCCCCAATGGAGCCGGAAAGACCACTCTTATTCGAATTATCAATCAGATTATACACCCCGATCAGGGCAGGGTTTTCTTTGATGGTGAACCCTTAAAGCCCCATCATATTTCAATGATAGGCTATTTACCCGAAGAAAGGGGGCTGTACAAGGGCATGAAAGTAGGAGAACAGGTATTGTATCTGGCGCAGTTGAAAGGCTTGAGTAAGGCCGAGGCGAAAAAGAGGTTAAAGTATTGGTTCGATAGATTTGAAATTGGCGATTGGTGGAACAAAAAAGTGCAAGAACTTTCAAAGGGAATGGCACAGAAAATACAATTTATCGTTACCGTACTCCATGAACCCAAACTCTTGATTTTTGATGAGCCATTTAGTGGTTTTGAC
Source organism: Bacteroidota bacterium (assembly GCA_024278565.1). Lineage (GTDB taxonomy): Bacteria > Bacteroidota > Bacteroidia > Flavobacteriales > Flavobacteriaceae > Maribacter_C. The sequence goes on along the minus strand of JAJRSY010000088.1, from coordinate 3,458 downwards.
CCCATAAACGCAAATATCATAAAAGACGAAATACTAAAACTGAAAGACGAAGGGGCTTCCATAATCTTTTCGACCCATAGAATGGAATCGGTTGAGGAACTTTGTGAGTATATTGCCTTAATACATCAATCTGAAAAAATATTGGACGGTAAGTTGTCTGAAATAAAAAAGGCCTATAAAAAAAATATTTTTGAAGTGGGTATGCAGGTCGAAAATGGCAATATACTATCAAAGGAACTAGCCAGTAGGTTTGAGATCACGTCATCAGAATTCGATCCCATAGAGAACCAGCTCGACCTTAAGGTGCAATTGCCATCAAGTGATTCTTCAGAATTGCTGGCATACCTATCGGGCAGGGCGAACATTAATCAATTTATCGAGACCATACCTTCGGCCAACGAGGTGTTTATACGAACTGTGCAAAGTAAAGATGCCCATGAATAAATTACCATTGATCATAAAGCGCGAATATTTGGCCAAGGTGCGCAACAAGTCCTTTATCGTCATGACATTTTTGAGCCCTATCTTAATGGTGGGTATGGTGCTGCTGATTGCCTTTTTGACCAAACTGAACGATAATGAGAAGCGGATTATAAGTGTTTTGAATGAAAGTGATTATTTTTCGGGCGATTTTTTATCTACAAAAAGTACGGGCTATGTTCATTTTAGGAATATTGGCTTACAGACCGCTAAAGACTCCACTACAAATTTAGGATACTACGGCTTGCTTCATATACCCAATGAACCTGATTTGGAAAAGGTTGCCGAACGTGCGTTTTTCTATTCGAAGGAAGCCCCGAGCACTTCGGTCCTCGATAATTTGGAATCGGTATTCCAAGAAAGGCTGAGACAAAGAAAATTACTGGATATGGGGGTTTCCGCACAAGATTTTGCAGTTATGAAAGACCTCTTCGAAATTAACATCTCTACTTTTACAGGGCAGCAGAACTTAAAGGGAATAAATGAGCTAAAGGCTGGTATCGGTGGTGCTTTTGGCTATTTGATAATGATGTTCATTATTATTTATGGGGGTTTTGTAATGCGTAGTGTGATCGAGGAGAAAACCAGTAGAATTATAGAAGTGATCATATCATCGGTAAAACCCTTTCAGCTCATGATGGGCAAGATCATCGGTACCTCGTTGGCCGGTATTACCCAATTTGCCATTTGGGTCATATCAGCTGGTCTGTTGTTGGTAGTGGCCCTTGCAATTTTTGATATTGATCCTTCGACTTTAAATAACGGACCGGATTTAACTTCTGGAATGGGCGTGCAAATGTCAACTTCAATTGCCTCACCAAACCAAGCGATGGAGTATGCGCAGGAGCTCTATAAGATTCCTTGGGCTATGTTGATTACGTTTTTCTTGGTCTATTTTATTTTGGGTTACCTTATATATAGTTCAATATATGCGGCCATTGGGGCGGCGGTCGATAACGAGACCGATACGCAACAGTTCATTTTTCCTGTTATCTTACCTTTGATGCTGGCAATTTATGTGGGCTTCTTTTCGGTTTTCAGTAATCCGCACGGACCCATAGCTGTTGGTTTTTCGTTGTTTCCCCTAACATCACCAATAGTAATGTTAATGCGATTGCCAGAGGGTATTGGTGAGGGCGGAGTACCTATATGGCAGTTGGTGACCTCAGTTGCTTTGTTGATCGTCACCTTTATTGGTATTGTATGGTTGGCTGCAAAAATTTACCGTATCGGCATCTTAATGTATGGTAAGAAGCCCAGTTATAAGGAGTTGTTCAAATGGTTAAGATATTAAAAATGGAAAAACTTGAAATGGTTCTTAAGGTGATAAAGGATATCTTTTCTTATCAGTTTTTTGAAAGTGATGTAGTTCATATTACGATAGGTACTTTGCTGACCATAATCGTTGGGGTAATTGCCGTAACCTATTTCTTGAAACTAATACGTAAGTTGGTTACGGCAAAGTTGCCCGAAGAGGACAAAAATAAGTTTGAAAGTATTTTCGGTTTTCTAAAGTACCTTTTTTATATACTGGTAATAGTTACCATTTTACATTCATCAGGGGTCAATTTAACGGTATTGCTTACGGCATCGGCGGCACTGTTCGTGGGTCTTGGTTTTGCCCTGCAATATTTGTTTCAAGATATTATTTCAGGTATTCTGATTATTTTGGATCAGTCACTGCACGTTGGTGATATTATTGAGGTCGAAGATAAGGTAGGCCGTGTTTTTGAGATACGGCTTCGAACCACAAGGGCTTTGACAAGAGACGACAAGGTAATTGTTATACCTAATCATAAGTTTTTGACCGATAGTATTTACAACTATACCCAAAACCACAAAACCACGCGAGAGTCCATTAAGATAGGTGTTGCGTACGGAAGCGATATTCTTTTGGTGACTCGACTTTTAGAGGAAGTTGCCGATGAACAGAAGGGAGTTTTGAAAAGTCCGAAATCTTTTGTTCTTTTCGATGATTTTGGTGATTCAGCTTTGTTGTTTTCCCTAAATTACTATATCACTGATAGCTTTAGTGATCCAAAAACCAAAAGTGCCATGCGCTATAACATTGATGCCAAGTTTAGGGCGAATGATATTAGCATTCCCTTTCCGCAGCGCGATGTTCATTTGTATCGATCCGTTCCGAAAACAATTGGTTCAGACCCTGATTTAACTAAACGGTAAGACTCTTGAAATGAGGTTTGTTTTCATTTTGTTGCTTTTTTTATCAGAGGGTTTTTGCAAAGCCCAAACACCAGACATCTTTAGATTGGAGTATATGTTGATGCCAGAGAACAGTTTGAACATTAAAACCTCTCGTGTTAAACTTTTGGCCAATATACCTTTTAAGGTCTTTAAGAAAGATATACTTGTGGTGGGGGGCGAATATAATTGGTACAATTACAGTGTGCCCAATGAAGCGTTCAGCAATGTTGACGATTTAAGTAGGTTTTATGTGGTGGATCTTAACCTTGCCTATATTTTGAAGTGGAACGAAGACTGGCGATTGGTAGGTGTTGTTACCCCAAGATGGGCATCTAATTTCACCGATGGTATACAACGCGAAGATTTTAATATCAACTATACCCTAGGTACGTACAAGGACAAAAAAGATATTGAAAAACCCTTTCGATTGGTTTTGGGCCTTGCCTATAATGCCTCATCACCTTTGAAAATTCCGTTACCGGTAGTTTATTATGAGAAGCGCTTTCACCCCGACTGGTCTTATACCTTGGGGGTTCCGAAGATGGGCCTAAAGTATTTTACAGAAAAACAGCACTTTTTTCAAACCGAGGTCATTCTTGATGGTTACTATGTAAACATTCAAAATGATATTTTGCTTTCTGACAGTGCCCTTTCGACCGATATTTCTTCTACGGCGGTTTTGGCTACCTTTGGCTACCAGTACAAGTTCACCAAAGATATATCGGTGTATGCTATGACTGGTTATACAATATATCAAAGTGGGGTTTTACGTG
>JAJRSY010000087.1 GCA_024278565.1 Bacteroidota bacterium | reverse complement strand
TTGTTTTGGCCAATGCTTCTATCTTCTTGTTCCAAGATTGGTTTGGTGGTGATAGCGCTGTGGAAGTGGTGGGATCAATTCCTGAATGGCTATACTATTCTTTTTTTATTGGGGGGATCTTATCGGTAGTCACCATTTTATGGGCTGTATTGAAAACACCTGAAATTCCGCCCACAACTGAGGAATTGGAAGAAATAAATGCACATAAGGCTTTGCCTTTTTTAGCACGTTTTAAAATGCCGTTTATCGAGATTGCAAAAGCCATAAAAGAAATGCCATCTTTTATGTGGAAACTATCTGCAGTTTATCTATTTCAATGGTACGCCCTTTTTGTATACTGGCAGTTTATTACTCCTTTATTTAAAGAAACAATGGGTTATGATCTCTCAACTGCGGCTGCCCAAGCGGCGAAAATGAGTACGGCCTATAATATTACCACGATTGTGGTGGCATTGGCTTTAGTGCCGTTAGCTTTGAAGTTTGGTGGCAAAAAGATATATGCGGCAAGCTTGTTGGGTACGGGACTGGCACTTTTGACCATACCCTATATTTCTGATCCCTTGCTCATATTGTTGCCCATGGTTTTGTTTGGTATCGGGTGGGCCGCTATGATGGGTATACCCTATACCATGGTTTCTAAAATCGTACCCCAAGACCGAAGGGGAGTTTATATGGGTATTTTGAACATGATGATCGTAATTCCCATGGGAATAGAAACCCTTACCTTTGGGTCTGTTTTTAAAAACCTTTTAGGGGGGAGTGCCATAAATGCGATACTTTTTGGAGGAGTATTCTTTATAATCGCAGCTGTTTTGGCGATTCGGCTTAAAGTACCTTCCGAAAAGGAATAACTTCCTACATTTTCAATTTAAGAAAGGTTTTTGTTGATTTTTAAAAACGATTCTGTAAATTCAACATCTTTTTATCAAGAAGACGACTAATTTTATTTTTCCTAAACGTTACTATATGAGCAAACAAAAGATAAGACGTGAAGCACTTATTTATCATGCAAAACCCCAGCCGGGAAAAATAAAAATAGTGCCAACAAAACCGTACGCTACCCAGCGAGATTTGGCCTTGGCTTATTCGCCAGGTGTGGCCGAACCATGTTTAGAGATTAAAAAAGACAAGAAAAATGTGTACAAGTACACGTCGAAGGGAAATTTGGTGGCGATAATTTCAAACGGTACCGCCGTATTGGGCCTGGGCAATATAGGGCCTGAAGCCTCAAAGCCCGTAATGGAAGGAAAAAGCCTGCTTTTTAAGATTTTTGCCGATATAGATGGAATGGATATTGAGATCGATACGGAGGATGTGGACAAGTTCGTGGAGACCGTAAAAATGATTGCCCCAACCTTTGGGGGAATCAATTTAGAGGATATAAAAGCACCCGAGGCTTTCGAAATCGAGCGTCGATTGAAAGAAGAGCTCGATATTCCCGTAATGCACGATGACCAACATGGTACGGCTATTATATCTGCCGCCGCTTTGTTGAACGCTGTTGAAATTACGAATAAAAAAATGGCTGAGGTCAAGATTGTGATTAGCGGGGCAGGTGCTGCGGCAATATCCTGTACAAGACTATATAAGGCTTTTGGGGCTTCTGGTGACAATATAGTTATGTTGGACAGTAAGGGGGTCATTCGTAATGATCGCGAGAATTTGACCAAAGAGAAACTTGAATTTGCGACAGATCGAAAAATAAACACCTTGGAAGAGGCCATGAACGGAGCTGATGTTTTTATAGGCCTTTCGATAGCCGATGTGGTCAGCCCGAAAATGTTATTGTCAATGGTCAAAGACCCTATTGTTTTTGCCATGGCAAACCCAGATCCAGAAATAAAGTATGAGCTTGCGATTAAAACCAGAAAGGATATTATTATGGCAACCGGCCGGTCAGATCATCCGAATCAGGTTAATAATGTATTAGGATTTCCTTTTATTTTTAGAGGAGCATTAGATGTTAGGGCTACTTCAATAAACGAAGCCATGAAAATGGCGGCTGTTAAAGCGTTGGCAGAATTAACAAGAGAATCTGTGCCAGAAGAAGTGAATATTGCTTATGGTGAAACAAGATTGACCTTTGGCAAGGAGTATATCATTCCGAAACCCTTTGACCCAAGGCTTATTTATAAAATCCCCCCAGCGGTGGCACGGGCGGCGATGGAAAGTGGTGTGGCCAAAGAGCCAATTGAAGATTGGGGTCAATATGAGGAAGAACTGATGCAACGTTCAGGTAGTGACAATAAAGTAGTACGCATGCTGCACAGTCGGGCGAAGACCAACCCCAAGAAAATAGTATTTGCTGAAGGCAACCATTTAGACATTCTAAAAGCGGCCCAAATTGTATATGAAGAAGGTATTGCCGAACCAATATTGTTAGGTAACAAAGCGGCTATTTTAGAACTCATGAAAGAGCTTGAGTTTGATGCGGATATTTGCATTATTGACCCTAAAACAAAAGAATCTGTTGAAAAAAGAAACCATTATGCAACTCGGTACTGGGAGGGGACAAAGAGAAAAGGTACGACCTTGTACGGAGCCAGGACAAAAATGCGCGAACGTAATTATTATGGCTCAATGATGGTATTGGAGGGAGATGCCGATGGTATGATCTCTGGATATTCTAGAGCTTACCCCACGGTTGTGAAACCCATTTTTGAAGTTATTGGTAGGGCTGCAAATGTAAAGCGGGCAGCAACCGTTAATATAATGAATACACAGCGAGGGGCTCTATTTGTGGCTGATACTTCAATTAATATCGATCCCACGGCTGAAGAAATAGCTGAAATAGCCCAAATGACAGCGAATTTGGCGACAACTTTTGGTTTTGAACCAGTAATTGCACTGTTGTCATACGCCAATTTTGGATCATCAGATCACAAAAATTCAAGAAAAGTTTGTGAAGCTGTGAAAATATTGCACGACAGTAACCCAGACCTAATTGTTGATGGTGAATTACAGATAGATTTTGCATTGAATAAAGAATTGCACCAAAAAATATTTCCTTTTTCGAAATTAGCGGGCAAGAAAGTGAACACCTTGATTTTTCCAAATTTAGAATCGGCGAATATTACCTACAAATTGCTGAAAGAATTGAATAAAGCCGACTCCATAGGCCCTATTATGATGGGCTTGAGAAAATCAGTGCACATACTGCAATTGGGCGCTGATGTGAATGAAATCGTCAATATGACAGCAGTGGCCGTAATCGATGTACAGGAAAGGGAAAAACGAAAAAAAGCAAAATTGTCGGGTAAATGATATTGGGCAATTAACAATAAGCAATAAACAATTCACAACAACCCATGATCCACCATTTAAAAGGTAAACTGATAGAGAAAAACCCGACCAACCTCGTTATCGAATGTGCTGGGGTGGGCTATTTTGTGAACATATCGTTACATACCTTTTCTAAAATTGGAGAAGGAGAGAATATTAGTTTGTTTACGCATTTACAGGTTAAGGAAGATTCACACACACTTTTCGGTTTTTCAGAAAAATCTGAAAGACAGATTTTTCGTCTTTTATTGTCAGTTTCAGGTATTGGTACGAGTACCGCAAGAACAATGCTCTCTTCTTTGTCTCCCGTGCAAGTGCGAGATGCTATTGCCAATGGTGATGTTCCTACAATTCAGTCTGTCAAAGGTATTGGTGCTAAAACGGCTCAAAGGGTGATTTTAGATCTGAGGGACAAGGTCTTGAAAGTCTATGATATCAATGAAGTTTCCGATAACTCGAACAATACAAATAAAGATGAAGCGTTATCTGCTTTAGAAGTTCTTGGGTTTGTTAGAAGACAGGCAGAAAAAGCTGTCGACAAAGTACTGATCCAAGACCCTTCGCTAAGCGTGGAGAACATCATAAAACACGCGCTTAAAAATTTGTAACGAGTTTGAAAAAAGGGGCAAAACAAATACTTAAATCTTCATTTAAGCTTTTCTTCCTGTTCATTCTGTTTTTTGTGGCTACTGAGAATTCATACGCCCAAGAAACCGGTGAAGAGGAATCGAACGGGCAAGAGACCGATTCTGTGAAGACAGGTTTCGCTCTCGGAAAACTTGTTCTTAAAAATCCTGAAAGTATTGTTTCCAAATATATTTATGACCCAAAATCTGACCGGTATATCTATAATGAAAGTATTGGCAACTTCGATATAAGCTACCCTATCATTCTTACCCCAGAACAATATTTTGATTTGGTGCGCAAAGAGGGTATGAAAGATTATTTCAAAGAAAAGGCCGATGCATATTCAGGCAAAAAGGAAGGTAGTGACGAAGCCCGAAAAAACCTGCTTCCCAATTTCTATGTGAACAACAACTTTTTTCAATCTGTTTTTGGGGGCAATACCATTGAAGTGGTTCCGCAGGGTTCGGTAGCTATGGACCTAGGCATTATTTGGCAAAAGAATGACAACCCTTCTTTGTCACCGAGAAACCGGACCAATCTTTCTTTTGATTTTGACCAGCGTATTAGTTTGAGTATGTTGGGTATGATCGGTGAACGCTTACAGGTGACCGCAAACTACGATACCGAGGCAACTTTCGATTTCCAAAATATAGTGAAGTTGGATTATACGCCCACAGAAGATGATATTCTTCAAAGTATTGAAGTGGGTAATGTGAACATGCCGCTCAACAGTTCTTTGATTACCGGTGCACAGAGCCTTTTTGGGGTGAAGACCCAATTGCAATTTGGCAAGACCAGGGTGACTGCCGTATTCTCAGAACAAAATTCGCAAAATAATACGGTCGTTGCCCAAGGTGGTGGTACGGTTAATGATTTTTCGATAACAGCTTTAGACTATGACGAGGACAAACACTTTTTTCTATCACAGTACTTTAGGGACAATTACGATGCCGCCCTTGAAAACTACCCGTACATAAGAAGTCAAGTTCAGATTACCAGGCTTGAGGTATGGGTGACCAACAGAAGCCAGCAGACCCTGAATGTTAGAAATGTGGTGGCTCTTCAAGATCTCGGTGAGTCTGACCCGGCCAAGACAAGATTGGGGCAGACGATTATACCTGCGGGTTTTTTTGACCCTACAAGTCCCTTCCCACGAAATGATGCGAACGACTTTGATCCAATGAAGATTGGTAGTGGTGCATTGACGCAATCGATCCGTGATATAGCAACTGTGGAGAGCGGGTTCAATATACAGGGCTATCCAGTAAATCAAGGTTTTGATTATGCTATTTTAGAGAATGCAAGAAAACTGGATCAAGGCAGGGATTTCGATTTTAATTCGCAATTGGGCTATATTTCGTTGAACCAGCGATTGAGCAATGATGAGGTTTTGGCCGTTGCGTTTCAATATACCGTCAAAGGTGAGGTATTTCAAGTGGGTGAGTTTGCCAATGGGGGGCTAGATGCCACCACGGTTGCACCAGGCGTTAATCCCATAATTGAGAACAACACCTTGATCTTGAAATTGTTGAAGAGCAATGTGACCAATATCACCGATCCTATATGGGATCTGATGATGAAAAACATTTATGCCACTGGTGCCTTTAGATTGAGTCAAGAAGATTTTAAATTGAACATTCTGTATTCGGATCCCACACCAAGAAACTATATTACGCCGGTCGTTGATTTTCCTGCTCCAATAAACGGTAACAAACCCTTACAAGAACGTATACTTTTAGATGTTTTCAATCTAGATCGCCTGAATGTTTATAACGATGTGCAGCCTGGGGGCGATGGCTTCTTTGATTTTATGCCCGGTTTGACCGTGAACACTCAAAACGGACTCATCATTTTCACAAAAACCGAGCCTTTTGGGGAGTTCCTATTTGATGTACTGGGTAATAACGGAGATTACAACAATGAACAAAGCTATAATAAAAACCAAGAGAAATATGTTTTTCGAGACATGTACGAACTTACCAAAGCGGCATCATTGCAAAACCCGGCGAAGAACAAGTTTTTGTTGAAAGGGCGGTACAAATCAGAGGGAAGCAACGGTATTCCAATTGGTGCATTCAATGTGCCTAGGGGCTCGGTACGTGTTACGGCAGGTGGTAGACAGTTGCAAGAAGGTATTGATTATACGGTAAATTATCAAGCGGGTACGGTACAGATCTTGGATCCCAGTTTGGAAGCTTCCAATACCCCCATTAATATATCGGTAGAGAACAATGCTGTTTTCGGACAGCAGACCCGACGTTTTACAGGGGTTAATGTAGAGCATCAATTCAGTAAAAATTTTGTACTGGGGGGTACCTTATTGAACTTGAACGAACGGCCACTGACCCAAAAAGCGAATTTTGGGGTTGAGCCGGTGAACAATTCTATTTTCGGCCTGAACGGAAACTATTCGACCGAGGTGCCCTTCTTGACACGATTGGTAAATAAATTGCCCAATATCGATACCGATGTGCCGTCGAACGTATCGGTCAGGGCCGAGGTGGCCTGGTTAAGGCCAAACTCCCCAAAAAATGCCGACTTTCAAGGAGAGACCACCACATATCTCGATGATTTTGAAGGAGCACAGGCCCTGATCGACATTCGTTCATCTTTGGGCTGGACCTTGGCAAGTGTGCCCGACAATGATAATCTTAAAGAGGGTAACATAGGTTTGGGTACAGGTCACCATAGGGCAAAAATGTCATGGTATACCATTGACCCCATTTTTTATGTTCCCAACCAGCGGCCTTCTGGTATTTCTGAAAGCGATATGTCGGTGAACGAGACGAGAAGGATCTTTATCAATCGACTTTTTAACCAAGATGTCGCTGCAGGGCAGACACAGGTTCAGAATACATTGAACATCAATTACTACCCGAACCAAAAGGGGCCGTACAACAACAATGCCGCTTTTGATAATTTGCAGCCCAATGAGAAGTGGGCAGGTATCATGCGTTCGTTGAGCAGTACCAATTTTGAACAGGCGAATGTTGAGTTCGTACAGTTTTGGATTCTGGATCCCTATGTTGACGGTATTACCAATACCCCGGGCGAACTGGTTTTGAATTTCGGAAATATCTCTGAGGATATTCTAAAAGATGGAAGAAAACAGTACGAAAATGGTCTACCGGGGGTCAATAGCAATGATCTGGTCAGAGATACCGATTGGGGCAAGGTGCCCGCAACACAAGCCTTGGTGTATGCATTTGATGCCGATGAGACAAACAGAAGCCTTCAAGATATTGGTTTTGATGGTTTGAACGATGCAGATGAGGCTTCTATTTATGTGAACAATGATGGTGACGACCCTGCCCTTGACAACTACCAATACTATTTGAACAGGGAGGGTGATATTTTAGAACGTTATTTAGATTTCAACAACCCAGATGGCAATTCACCCGTGGCTGTCAACAATACAAACAGGGGGTCAAACACCTTGCCCGATGTGGAGGATATTGACCGTGACCTGACCATGAACACGATAAACAGTTATTTCGAGTACCGCATTCAAATAAAACCGAACACCACCATTGATGATAAATATGTTACCGATATTCTTGAAACAGCCCCGGTTCCAACAAGTGAGGTGCCCGATAAAAGTCAGGTGAATAGGCGTTGGATCCAGTATAAAATTCCCCTTAGTGATTTTACCGATGCTATTGGGGGCATAACCGATTTCAGGTCTATCAGTTTTATGCGAATGTACCTTACCGGTTTCAACGGTCCCACGGTACTGCGTTTTGCTACCTTGGATCTGGTGCGTGGCGATTGGCGTACCTATACCAAAAACCTGCAGGATATCAATGTGGATCCAGATCCCTCTGATGACAATACCGTGATTGATGTGAATGCGGTCAATATAGAGGAAAACCAGAACCGTATGCCCATACCCTATGTTTTGCCACCTGGGGTAATTCGAGAACGGCTGAACAACAACAACACCATTATACGCCAAAATGAGCAATCGTTGTCGTTTGTGGTTGAAAATTTGGAACCTGAAGACTCTCGTGGGGTGTTCAAGAGCCTGAATATTGATATTCGGCAGTACAAGAAAATCAAGATGTTCATGCATGCAGAGAAAATCGCAAATAACGATTATGCAGATGATGATACCCCTTTGGTGGGCTTTTTACGCATAGGTACCGATTTTTCGGAAAATTACTATCAGATAGAACTCCCACTGCAGTTCACTTCAGAAATCGCTCCCACTCAAAGTACGATTTGGCCCGATGTCAATGAAATGGATATTTCACTTAGCGACCTGAACAAGGTGAAATCAGCATGGATTGCAGGAGGTAACCTGACCGAGGCACGGTTTTTTGAGGTCGAGAACGGTGAAGTGATCCCTGTAGATGAATTTGCGCCCAGAACATTGGGTAGGGCTCGTATAGGTATAAAAGGTAATCCTTCTTTAGGAAGTATCAGAAGTATGATGGTGGGTGTGAAAAATACCGATAACCTGTCCGCCCGAGGAGAGGTTTGGTTCAACGAACTGCGTTTGGCCGGATTGGATAATAACGGCGGTTGGGCAACAGTCGCTGCCATTGATGCGAACTTTGCCGATTTTGCCAATATAACAGCCACGGGCGGATCAAGCACCTCTGGTTTCGGGACCATAGATCAAATGCCCAATGAACGTTCAAGGGAAGATGCCATGTCGTACGACGTGGTGACCAATGTCAATGTGGGGCAGCTGCTTCCCAGGAAATGGGGTGTACAGATTCCGTTCAACTACGGTATATCAGAACAATTGATTACTCCTGAGTTTGACCCGGTCTACGATGACCTAAAGTTGAATGACCGAATAGATGCTGCAACTACCCAACAAGACAAAGATGATGTATTGGAGCAGGCCGAGGATTATACCAAAAGAACCAGTATCAATTTAATCGGTGTAAGCAAACAAAGGGGCGAGAATGCCGATGCCAATTTTTACGATATCGAGAACTTTACCTTTAACTATTCATACAATGAAATAGAGCACCGTGATTTTGAGATCGCCAGCCTGAGGGACCAAAGCGTGGTAACTGGTTTTGTGTACAACCATGCCTTTAAGCCGGTGGAGGTAGCACCGTTTGCAAAAAAAGACTCCCTCTTTACTGGAAAATATTGGAAATGGCTCAAAGATCTTAACCTTAGTGTGTTGCCGACCACTATATCGGTGAATTCGAACATCAACAGGCAGTTCAACCAACAGCAGTTTCGAGGTGTAAAGGAAAAAGATGTAAATTTTTTGGTGCTTCCGACATTACAGCAACGCAACTACCAGTTCAACTGGCAGTATGCGGTCAACTATAGTTTGACCAAGTCGCTGCGGTTGAATTTAACGGCCAGCAACAACAATATCGTTAGAAATTATTTTGAGGAAGAGGGCAATCCGAATTCCATGATAGATAATGATTTGGTATTATGGGACGGTTTCTTTGATTTGGGAGAACCCAACCGCCATGCCCAGAATATGGAGCTTAATTATGAGTTGCCCTTCAGTAAAATTCCGGCATTGGATTTCATTAGCTCACAATATACCTACAGCAGTAATTTTGATTGGCAACGTGGCGGAGATGCGTTACGTGAAGTGGCAGGAGAGAATATAAACACCGTACAGAACGCAAATACCCACAATTTGACCGCATCTTTGTCAATGCAAAAATTGTACGATCTTATCGGGTTGAAGAAACGTGACGGTAAAACAAAGGCGAATGCCGCACCAGTTCGAAAAGACAAGGCGGGCAATCCAGTCAAAGGCGTCGGAAAAGGACCAAGAAAAACAAGCGGACTTTTCAATACCGTGGTAGATATCGTTACCATGGTCAAACGTTTGAACATCAATTACAATGAGAGCAACGGCAAGGTGTTGCCAGGGTATACCCAATCGATTGGTTTTGTGGGCACCGTAAGACCCACCTTGGGTTTTGTTTTCGGCAGTCAGGCCGATGTGCGGTTTGAAGCGGCACGTAACGGTTGGTTAACTGAATTTTCTGACTTTAACGAACAGTATATCGAACGCACCAACAAACAATTGAATATAACGGCTACTGTACAGCCTATACGTGATCTGACAATAGATTTGGTGGCCGACCGGCAATATTCGAACAGTTATCAAGAAAATTTTAAGGTTGATTCTAGAGAAGATGACCCTTATATTAATCAGTTGGGCAATAGTTTTGGTAGTTTCAGTATCTCAACCATGATGATCGGCAGCAGTTTTGGTAAGAGCGATGGGTTCGATTCAAAGAACTTTCAAAAGTTCAAGGAAAATAGGATCACCATAGCCAACCGATTGGTAAGTGATCGAGGCGACGTGCCCGGTGTTATAGATCCTGCTGACGGATTTCCTGAAAAATATGGAAAAACACAGCAAGATGTACTGTTGCCCGCTTTTTTTGCGGCCTATACAGGCCAAGATGTCAACAGGGTGAATTTAGATGCGTTTCGTGACATACCGATTCCTAATTGGAACTTGAAATATACAGGCCTGATGCGCAAGAAATGGTTTAAGAAAAAGTTCAAGCGTTTTTCATTGAGCCATGGGTATCGGGCGGCATATAGCATCAATTCTTTTCAGACTAATTTAGAAAAGACGCAAGCGACCGCCGACCGAGTGGCATGGGAGAAGGATCCCATAGGGCCGCAACCTCTAGGTCCCATAAATACCGCAACCTTGGATCTAATGCCTGATTTTATATTAAACAACGTGGTACTGACCGACCAGTTCAACCCCTTATTGCGGGTAGATTTTGAAATGAAGAACTCGGTCAGTGTGTTGGCCGAGGTACGAACAGACCGTATGCTATCGTTAAGCCTTGACAACAATCTATTGACTGAAAATAATGGTAAGGAATATACATTGGGCTTGGGCTATCGAATCAAAGATGTCAAGTTTGTAACCACCATAGGCGGTACCAAAACACGTTTAAAAGGTGATTTGAACCTAAAGGCCGATATTACCATGAGAGATAACCTTACCATAATCAGAAATCTTGATTTGGATAGCAATCAGATCACCTCGGGCCAAAACCTATTTTCAATCAAGTTTCAGGTCGATTATGCCCTGAGTAAAAACTTGACCGCCCTTTTCTTTTACGACCATTCATTCTCCAAATTTGCGGTATCGACTGCGTTCCCCCAAACAAGCATCAACACAGGTTTTACCTTGCGTTACAACTTTGGCAATTAGCAGAAGGTTGAACCCACCAAAAAACCATCTCCCTCCTCGGGAGGGACTAAGGGAGGACATTTTCAAACAAGTTTCACAATACGCTACAATTTCAGTAATTAGCAGAAGGTTGAACCCTCCAAAAAACCATCTCCCTCCTTTAGAGGGATTAAGGGAGGATATTTTTTTCAAACAAGTTTCACAATACGCTACAATTTCAGTAATTAGCAGAAGGTTGAACCCACCAAAAAACCATCTCCCTCCTCGGGAGGGACTAAGGGAGAACATTTTTTACTTGAATACTTATGAAGAATAAATTACATTTGCCCTGTCAATTAAAATTAACCAGAATGAACATACCCTCAGAATTAAAATATACCAAAGATCACGAATGGATCAATATCGAAGGCGATATTGCCACCGTGGGCATTACTGATTTTGCCCAAGGCGAATTAGGTGATATCGTTTATGTTGAGGTCGAAACGGTAGACGAGACCCTAGCTCAAGACGAAGTGTTTGGTTCGGTAGAGGCCGTAAAAACGGTTTCCGACCTTTTTATTCCCCTTAGCGGAGAGATCATCGAGTTCAATGAATCATTGGAAGACGCCCCTGAAAAGGTGAACACAGACCCTTATGGTGATGGGTGGATGGTGAAAATAAGAATAAACGAACCCGCTCAAGTTGATGATTTGCTCAGTGATGCCGATTACAAAGCCTTGATCGGTGCTTAAAACACATTTTTTTACTGCGGCTTTTATAATCTGGATGATGTTCGTCACATTTTCTAGTTTGTATTCTTTTTCAAGTGTTGGTGCACCAAGCCTTGATATTCCGCATTTAGATAAAGCAGTTCATTTTGTATTCTATTTTGCGGCCTGTTTATTGGGGGTATTTTTTATTAGGGAGCGTACAAATGGAAAATTAAGTTTAAGAAAGGCTTTGCTGTCCATGTTTTTTGCAACCGTTTTTTTTGGTATACTTATTGAAGGAATACAACACACCTACACTACTAATAGAGTAGGGGATGTCTATGATGGACTAGCAAATAGTACAGGTAGTTTTGTTGGGGCATTGACGGCAAAATTGTTTTTTTCTGGCAAAAGACAGTTAAATTGGAAGCATTAGTTGTTTCTTTATAAATTATTTAGTTAAATTAGCAAACACTTAAAAGTAATAGTATGGAACTTAAAAAGAATCCGAAAGTCGACTTGACAAAAAATAGCGGCCTATATTTCGTTATTGGCTTGTTTGTTGTAATGTCGTTGGTCTGGGGTGCACTTGAATGGAAAACCTATGAAGGGGGCAACGAGTATGATATTTCAATGAATGTTGATGATGATTTGGATGAAGAAGTGCCCATGACCGAACAGTTAAAGACACCCCCACCTCCACCTCCACCAGCAGCGCCTGAAATCATTGAGGTTGTTGAAGATGAGGAAGAAGTTGAGGAGACGGTTATAGAATCTACCGAAACCAGTCAAGAAGAAGAAATTATTGAGGTTGACGACGTTGAGGTAGAAGAGATGGATGACGACGTGGATGTACCTTTTTCGGTAATTGAAAATGTACCGGTATTCCCCGGTTGTGAAAAAGAAAGTAACAAAAGGGCCTGTTTTAATAAAATGATCCAGAAGCATATCAGTAAAAACTTCCGATATCCGGAAATATCACAGGAAATGGGTGTTCAAGGTCGGGTCGCTGTTATGTTTACCATACAAAAAGATGGTAGTATCGGAAACATTAGAATGCGCGGACCAGACAAAAACCTAGAAAAAGAAGCCGCCCGTATTATTGGTAAGTTGCCAAAAATGACCCCTGGTAAGCAGCGAGGTAGAGCAGTTAGGGTGCCTTTTAGTATTCCGATCAATTTCAAGTTGCAATAGATATAGTGTATACACTGTCATTTCCGTGAAGACGGAAATTCTTTGAGAATTTAAAGTTAAAATCCCGTTTGCCATTTGGTAAGGCGGGATTTTTCTTTTTCATACCTAATATAAATAGGCTCAATAGGTTGCAATAAAAGCTAGTTGGGTTTATATTTGCACACCATTCCAAATTGTATATGAAGACGGCGATCAGCACGGCAAAAAGTTCAAATTGGACCTTGGTTTTTTCAGATTTCAAAGAAATCACGAAAGCCAGGCTTGCGGTCAGCGTGGTTTTCTCTTCGTTGGCAGGTTACCTTCTTGCCCCTGTTCAATTAAACCTTGTTCCGATTTTGTTGCTCGCTTTTGGTGGGTATTGTATGGTGGGGGCATCGAATGCTTATAACCAGATCATCGAACAGGATCTAGATGCCTTGATGAACCGCACCAAGAACAGACCGATACCTTCTGGTAGAATGTCGGTCAACAAGGCATTATCGATAGCTATTGTTCTTACTGTTCTGGGCATTGTTTCGTTGTATATTTTAAACCCAAAAACGGCAATGTTCGGGGCCATATCTATTTTTCTGTACACGAGTGTCTATACGCCGCTGAAGACGAAGTCGCCTTTGGCTGTTTTTGTGGGTGCTTTTCCAGGTGCTATTCCCTTTATGTTGGGTTGGGTTGCCGCCACAAACGATTTTGGTATTGAACCGGGCACTTTGTTCATGATCCAGTTCTTTTGGCAATTCCCCCATTTTTGGGCATTGGGGTGGATGCTCGATGAAGATTATAAAAAAGCGGGCTTTAAAATGCTTCCTACAGGCAAAAAAGATAAAGGAACGGCATTGCAGATCATTATGTACACTATTTGGATGATGGTTATTTCCATTGTTCCGGTTTTTGGGTTTACCGGTGCTTTGACGCTATCTGTTCCGGCGGCCGGTGTAATTTTTTTAATGGGGTCGGTGATGTTGATGTTCGCATTTAGATTGTATACAAAACGTGATAATGCTACCGCTAGAAAATTAATGTTGGCCAGTGTGGGCTATATTACGTTAATGCAAATAGTTTACGTAGCAGATAAATTTATTTAAGATGGATTTAACCCAGAGTACCGAAAAAGAGAAAATATCAAGATCAAAAAAAATGATGCTTTGGTTCGGCATTGTCAGTTTGATAATGGGTTTTGCGGGATGGACAAGTGCATACATTGTTAGCAGTTCAAGAAAAGATTGGATACAGGAACTAGAGCTGCCCCAGTACTTTTATATAAGCACCGCCATAATTATTATTAGCAGTATCACCTATATTTTGGCAAAAAAGGCGATAAAGAAGGATGAATCCAAAAAAGCAACTTCACTACTTTTCGTTACCCTATGTCTAGGTATTTCGTTCATTGTATTCCAGTTCTTGGGTTTTGAACAAATGTTGGGCAACGGGTATTATTTCACGGGTCCCACCAGTAATATTAAAATGTCGTACGTTTTCTTGATAGCCGCCGTACATATTGTGCACGTGGTTGCAGGTCTTATTTCATTGTTGGTCGTGCTCTATAACCAAATAAAAGGAAAATATTCGTCAACTAATTTTCTGGGAATGTCATTGGGAGCCACTTTTTGGCATTTTTTGGATATTTTATGGGTATATCTGATCTTGTTCATGACATTTGTAAAATAAAATAGGTTAATTTTGGTTTTGATATTGATTCAGTTTCTGTAAAGCCAAAAAAAATGTAAATTTGTGCAAATCTAATTATTCGATAGTTTAAATATGGATTCTACAATTACAACAGATTCCCAAGAAAAAGTTTGGGGTGGGGGCAACCAGCCCCTAAATGCAAGTTATGGTAAATTGATGATGTGGTTTTTCCTCGTTTCCGATGCCTTGACCTTTTCAGGTCTGTTGGTCGCATACGGTTTCTCAAGATTTAAGTTTCTTGAAACCTGGCCAATTGCCGATGAGGTGTTTACCCACGTTCCATTTTTCCATGGCAACTACCCGATGTACTATGTGGCGTTCATGACGTTTGTATTGATCATGTCTTCGGTTACCATGGTATTGGCGGTCGACGCAGGGCATAAAATGAAAAAGAATGCCGTGATATGGTATATGTTCCTTACCATTATCGGAGGAGCCATTTTTGTAGGCTCACAAGCGTGGGAATGGGCCACTTTCATAAACGGCAGTTACGGGGCGGTCGAAACAAAAGGAGGTCGAATTCTACAGTTTGTAAATACCGATACGGGCGAAAGGGCGGCTTTGGCCGATTTTGCAAAAACAATACCCAGTGAACGGGTCGACCACGAAAGGAAGAACGGAATATGGTATTATGAAGGCACTGCGCTTCCCTCGTATTCGTTGAATGAGGTGATCGAAGGGTTCAAGACGAACCAGAATATGGCGGTGCAAACAGAATCCATCATACAAGAGGGTGAAGGGCAAGGTAAGAAAGTGGTACTTTCAAGAGAGGGGTCATTGGCGAAATTGAACAATGCCACCCAAGTGGTTGAAGGTGCAAACCTTATCCATAACGAATACGGTAGCAGATTGTTCGCAGATTTCTTTTTCTTTATAACAGGCTTTCATGGCTTTCATGTTACTTCTGGCGTGCTGATCAACCTTATTATTTTCTTTAATGTTATCTTGGGCACCTATGAACGTAGAGGACACTATGAGATGGTTGAAAAGGTCGGTCTGTACTGGCACTTTGTAGATTTGGTCTGGGTATTTGTATTTACCTTTTTCTATCTGGTATAATATATTGTCATTCCGAGCGCAGCGAAGGAATCTATTGAATGTAAACTATATAAACCATTAACCTTATATAATGGCACACGCACACAAATTGGAAATTTTTAGAGGACTGGTGAAATTTAAGTCCAATACCCAAAAAATATGGGGCGTACTTGTCTTTTTGACGATAATCACGGTTATTGAGGTGTTCTTGGGTATTTCAAAACCTGCAATGCTTACGCATTCCACTTTTTTAGGAATGAAATTGTTAAATTGGATATTCATTGTACTGACCTTGGTAAAAGCATATTATATTGCGTGGGATTTTATGCATCTACGTGATGAAAAAAGTGCTCTGAGAAGAGCTATAGTTTGGACCCCGGTCTTCTTAGTGGCCTATTTGACATTTTTAGTGCTCATTGAGGCCGATTATATTTATAACGTTTTTAAAGATGGCTTTGTAACATGGAATTTCTAAGAAGGAATTAACAGAATAAAAGACGGCTTTTCTGCCGTCTTTTTTATTTTTGCACATGGTCATATTTGAATATACTCCTGCCACTTTAAAATTCGGGAGAATACGGGCAGTCTATTTTTTCGGCGGGCAAGGCAAAATTTATCGGCATAGCCATAGCTATGGCTATAAATTTTAACGCCGATCGGCGGAAAAAGAGCAAGCCTGCCTGCC
>JAJRSY010000086.1 GCA_024278565.1 Bacteroidota bacterium | reverse complement strand
GAGGACTATCTCGAACATCATCGTAACCCGTCCAATATGGACGATGATAAAATTATACTTGAATAAGAATTCCATTCTTATACCTTATTTTTTAAAACCTATGGATTTTCAATCCATAGTGGTTTAGTTTAGCCTCTCGTAAAATGTATCATAAGCAGATTCAAGGGATAGTAAATATTTCAATAATTTTGAACTGACCCGCTTTGATTTTACATCAAAGTGGGCTTTTTTTGCTTTAACATAATATTGAATATGGGTTAAGTACCAACACATGTTTAATTGTATGGTTCTATTCCCTATATTCGCTCCACTATAAACACTAATTAAAACACTATTATGGAAAATGCAGAAGTATGGATGAACAAGGGCATTGATTTTGCCGTTGAATTTGGACCAAAAATTATTGGGGCCATTTTAATTTACATCATTGGTTCTTGGGTGATAAAAAAACTCATTGGGGTAGTGAGAAAGACGATGACGAAGAATAAGTACGACGAGTCTTTGCAGAAATTCTTGTTAAACCTAGTTTCATGGGGCCTTAAGGTTTTCTTGATTATCACGGTAATTTCAACGCTGGGAGTAGAAACAACTAGTTTTGCTGCGATTATTGCAGCTGCGGGTCTTGCAATTGGCTTGGCACTTCAAGGTTCATTGGGCAATTTCGCCGGAGGCGTATTATTGATCATCTTCAAGCCATATAAAATAGGGGATTTGATAGAAGCACAAGATACTATCGGGGTCGTGAAAGAAATCGAGATATTTACCACTAAATTAGTGACTCCTGATAATAAATTGGCGATTATACCAAATGGGGCAATGGCCAACGGTAATATCGTCAACTATACAGCCGAAGGAAAAATTCGAGTCGACACTACAATCGGAGTCGGTTATGGAGAGGATATAAAAAGAGCCAAAGAAGTCTTGCTGGAAGTATTGACTTCGAACCCCAAGGTTTTACAGGATCCCGCACCTTCGGTCAATGTGTCTGAATTGGCAGATAGTTCGGTAAATTTTGCGGTACGCCCGTTCTGTAAACCAGAAGATTATTGGGATGTGTATTTTGGTACTTTGGAAGGCTGTAAACTGGCATTGGACAAGGCCGGAATCGAAATTCCCTACCCACATTCTGTCGAGATCCACAAACAAGGATAGGCACATATCAAACCTACAAGGTTTTTGAAACCTTGCAGGTTAGTAATACCAAGACCTGCAAGGTTTCAAAAACCTTGTAGGTCTTTTTTATATGCCCGTATAGTTACTGGGTGTAATCGCCTTTAGTTCTGATTTAATAGTATTGGAAACATCAAGGGTCTCTATAAACTCCACAAGTGATTCTTGGTTGATCTTGGTATTGGTACGCGTCAGGCCCTTTAGGGCTTCATACGGATTTGGATGCCCCTCTCGTCTTAATATGGTCTGGATTGCTTCAGCTACAACTGCCCAATTGTTTTCGAGATCCTGTTCGAATTTTTCTTTGTTCAATAAAAGCTTGCCCAACCCTTTTAAAGTAGACTGAAAAGCAATTATGGTATGTGCGAACGGCACACCTATGTTTCTAAGTACCGTACTATCGGTCAAATCACGTTGCAATCGAGAAATTGGCAGCTTGGCCGACAAATGCTCGAACAGGGCATTGGCAAGACCAAGGTTTCCCTCTGAATTTTCGAAGTCTATTGGGTTTACCTTGTGGGGCATGGCCGAAGACCCCACTTCACCTTCTTTAATGCGTTGTTTAAAATAGTCCATTGAAACATAGGTCCAAAAATCACGGTCTAGATCCAAGATAATGGTATTGATGCGTTTCAGGGTATCGAACAAAGCGGCCATATGGTCATAATGTTCGATTTGGGTGGTCGGAAAAGAATGGTGCAGTCCTAATTTCTCTTGAACGAATTTTTGCCCAAAAGCCTTCCAATCAATGGTTGGGTATGCCACTTTGTGCGCATTGTAGTTTCCCGTGGCACCACCGAATTTGGCGGCACTAGGTATATCGTTAAGTAAATCAAATTGCTGTTTCAAGCGTTCGATAAAAACATCGATTTCTTTACCCAGTCGGGTAGGGGATGCCGGCTGACCATGTGTTCGTGCCAACATGGGTATTTCTGCCCATTCGGTCGCCAGTTCTTTTAATTTGTCTAAAACCTGAAAGAATTGGGGCACGTAAACCTCGTTCATCGCTTCTTTCAAAGAAAGCGGAACGGCCGTATTGTTAATGTCTTGCGAGGTCAATCCAAAATGGATGAACTCCTTAAAGGTTGCCAAACCCAAAACATCGAATTTTTTCTTAATAAAATACTCTACAGCTTTTACATCATGGTTGGTGACCGATTCAATCTCTTTGATGGCAAGGGTATCTTCGGTGTCAAAGTTCTGATAAATTTCTCGTAACGCATCAAATTTCGAATGATCGAAATCAGCCAATTGTGGCAACGGAATTTCGCAGAGAGCGATAAAGTATTCAATCTCTACCCTGACCCTATATTTGATCAAGGCCTCCTCAGAAAAAAAAGGAGCCAAATGTTCTACTTTATTTCGGTACCGCCCGTCAACAGGCGAAATAGCGTTTAATGAATTTAAGGACATCTTTTACAAAATTGGTTGAGTTTTAGCGAAAAACAAAGATACTCATTCATATAGCAGATTGAAAATATATGGCTTGAAACTTGATTATGCCTAGAATAGCCAGATTTGAGCCATGCCAACGGCAGGCAGGCTTGAGTTTGAATTTGCATTTGAATTTGAACCTGTTCTATTTCAACTTGGCCAACACCATCCGTCCCCTCGCCCTATAGGCAGCACTACCTGCAGCATAGTTCTGTTCTAAGATCATTTTTAGTTCGGGGTGGATCCAATCGAATTTTCTTCCCAGCAGCAACAAACAGGTCATTGAATAGGCTTGGGCGGCCACCTTATGATCACCTATGAGCCAATCGAAACAAGCAGCGGCCATTTTTTCAAGATGTTTATCGGTCATGGCCATTTGCGACCGATATTTCTTTTTTTGAAAATAGTCTTTTAGAAGGTATTCACATATTTTGGCCATGGGCCTTACCGAAGAATCCAAATGCAATTCACTTAAGTTTGATGTAAACGCATCTAAGTGCGGAAAAAGGTAAGCTAGGTTTTCCTTGGCCGTAAATTCCAATACCCAACAGGCCTTTGAAGAAATGGGGGTATCGACCTCAAAGGCAATCTCTAACAATGGTGCCACCAGTTTTGGGTGGTTTGAAACCAATAGTGCCATTTCAGCTCTTTTTTCCCGAGAGTGGTTTACATAATCCAAAGTCTGGTAAAGACCCTCTTTGTTCATAAAAAAACGTATATTGTTTGCTTCAAATTTGTAACATTTCAAAGCTATGAAAATAACAAAAAAAATTGCAATTGTACTTTTATTGGTGTTCGTTGCTATTCAATTTTATCGACCGGCAAAAAATCAAGAGCAGGGAGACCATACGGCTGTGTTTTTAAATGAAACCAATCCTCCGAAGGATATTAAAATGATTCTGCAAAATACCTGTTACGATTGTCATAGCAACAATACTGAATACCCGTGGTACAATAATGTTGCCCCTGTTTCCTTTTGGGTGGCGGATCATATCAAAGATGGTAAAAAACATTTGAATTTTTCTGACTGGAAAAACTATTCGGCCAAGAAAAAAGACCACAAGCTCGAAGAGGTCATTGAAATGGTACAGGAGGGTGAAATGCCCTTGAACGAGTATACCTGGACCCATGAAGAGGCCAAATTGACCGAAACGCAGCGTCATGCCATCATTGAATGGGCAAAACGCACTAGGGCCTTGTACCAATTAAATCTTCAACCAGAGTAGGAACACCTATTGCCGCAGTATTTTTAGTAATGGTTAGCTTATTGTACTGATTGGCATCAATACTCGGTTTAGGGTCTACAAAATAAATTGGTGTGCTCGGCGAGACAAAATCGATCAGGCCAGCTGCCGGGTACACCTGCATTGAAGTGCCGATGATTATGAGAATATCGGCTGTTCTTGTTATTTCAACTGCTTGATCGAGTAAAGGCACCTGCTCACCGAACCAAACGATATGTGGGCGTAATTGAAATCCGTTTTCGCAGAAGTCACCAATATTTAAGTCCTCCTTCCATACAGTAGCAGGTTTTTCACCTTGGGTGCTACGCACCTTGAATAGTTCGCCATGTAAATGAATGATATTTGAACTACCAGCCCGTTCATGCAGATCATCTACATTTTGGGTGATGATGGTCACATCAAAATATTTTTCAAGACCCACTAACGAATCATGGCCTTTATTGGGCTGTACGTTCAACAATTGTCTTCGTCTTTGATTGTAGAAATCAAAGACCAATTCAGGGTTTTTTGCAAACCCCTCTGGCGATGCTACCTCCATTACATCATGGCCTTCCCATAGGCCATCAGCGTCACGAAAAGTATTGATGCCGCTTTCCGCGCTCATTCCGGCTCCGGTCAGGATTACTATTTTTTTTTTCATTACCATAAAAATAGCGGTTTTCATTATATTAGGGGCATGGTGGATCATCAACTTTTAGCTTACTTGGAAGGTTTTCTTACCGAGGAACGAAAAAAACGCTTTTTTAAAGTGCTGGAAGAGCGTACCAGATATATCACTGTGGCCATAGAAGATGTTTTTCAAATGCACAACACCAGCGCCGTTATACGAAGCTGTGAGGTGTTCGGTATTCAGGAAGCCCATGTTATTGAAAACAAGTTCGCACAAAAACTGGATAAGAAGATTGCCCTGGGAGCCGAAAAATGGGTAGATGTCATTCGCCATGATACCTCGAAAAGCTGTATTGAAAAATTAAGAAAAAACGGTTATAGGATAATCGCTACTACACCACATACAAATACTTGTTTGGTAAAGGATTTTCAGGTAGATGATAAAATAGCATTGTTTTTCGGCACAGAGAAAGACGGACTTAGCAAAGAGGTGCTAGCCGAAGCCGATGGGTTTCTTAAAATAGGTATGGCTGGTTTTACCGAAAGTTTGAACATATCGGTATCTGCAGCGATTATTTTACAAAATTTAACCGAAAAATTAAAAAAATCCACCATTGATTGGCAATTATCAGAAGCGGAAAAATTGGAAAAGCGTCTAGATTGGGCAAAGAAGACAATCAAGAGCATTGATGATATTTTAGTGCGGTATCATAGCAAAGAATGAGTCGATCCTATGGGTTGTCTGCCAACTCCAATAGGGCAATATCATAATCGTTTTCTAGAATGACCTTTCCGTTTTTGACCAGTACCTCGGTCTCTGAATAGGTGTCGTACAATTTGGTGCCATTACCGAAAAAGCCTTTGACCCAAAGTGATTTTTTTCCCTTGGGAAGGTCAAGTCCAATAACTACTTTGTCTTTGTAATCATCTTTGATATAGGCACGGCTAAAAACATAGGGGGTTTTTCCTAGTCTTTTGTGTTTGCCTGCGCCTATTGCAGGGTGGTTGTTTCTGAACTGCCCCAGTTTTTGCCAATGGGCCAGTAGTTTTTTTGTTGCCGGCAAACTGTCAATATCTTTCCAGTTCATAAAAGACCTTAAAGTGGCATCACCTACTGCACCTTCTATGGTAAGGTTTCGAGCACTTTCATCGCCATAATATATTTGTGAGGTTCCTCGAGTGAGCAAGAGTATGTTTGCCGCCTTTTTTGAGTTTGTTCGTTCTTTGTCAAACGGCTCGCCTTCGTCGTGCGAGGTCAGATAGTTTACGAACCCCTTTCCTCTGAATTCTGTATTCAAGAGCTTTGAGTATTTTTTAAAAATGGTTTGGTAGTCTTTTTTGGCATCGTT
>JAJRSY010000085.1 GCA_024278565.1 Bacteroidota bacterium | reverse complement strand
GATACTAGTTTAGTGATGCGATTTTTTTATTTTGTCCAGCGTCCAGCGTCTACCATCAGCATAAAACTTGCCCTTTCTTAAATAAACCGTATTTTCGCACAAAATTTTTGAAAAATGACAACAAATAGGACGTTTACAATGATTAAGCCCGATGCGGTTGAAAATGGCCATATCGGGGCTATTTTAGATAAGATCGCGGGTGCAGGTTTTAAGATAGTGGCTATGAAATATACCCAGTTGAGCAAAAGGGAAGCGCAAGAATTCTATGTTGTTCATAAAGAGCGTCCGTTTTTTGGTGAATTGGTCGGGTTTATGACCAGAGGGCCTATTGTTTCTGCTGTTTTGGAAAAAGAAAATGCGGTAGAAGATTTTCGTGCCTTGATAGGTGCGACCAACCCTGCTGATGCTGCTGAGGGTACTATTCGCAAATTATTTGCAACTGATATAGCAGAGAACGCCATACATGGTTCTGATAGTGACGAAAATGCCAAAATCGAAGGTGCTTTTCATTTTTCAGGAAGGGAGATTTATTAAAATTGGTTAAAATCAATAGTAGGCCCAAATTGGTATATTCAACCGGTTAGGGTTTTTTAATGCCGTCTGTTCGACTGAGTTGCTACCTGAGCACCAATTTTATCACCAGATCCTTGCCCAGTTCCTCATTGAGCATGGCAATGATTTTTGATTTACCGTGGCTCAGTTCTTCTCGAAGCACCGAAGATGAAAGTGAGACGAACAAGGTTTCACCACGCAATTCAACAGCTGTGGTATAATTGTTTACCCCATTGCCCATAAGCTTGGTCCAAGCTTCTCTAGCGTTGACCTTATCGATGCCCTTCTCGAGTTTGTTTTTTTTAATGAACTCATTTAGAGCCTCACCCATATTCTGATTATTGTTTTTTCGTTTTGCCATTAGTCATTGATAGTGATCGGTTGAAACCTTTGGTAGGTATAGGTGGAGCCCGCTTCGTTGATGACAGAAAAACTGTGCTGCGATAGTTCCAAGACCTGTTCTTTCCATTCGCTCATTTCGTTTTTATATCTGAACTCAAAACCCACCTCTGTTTTTGCAATTGAAAAAAAATTGGCGTCGTTTGAAGTGGTAAAACTTCCGTCGAATTTGGGTTGCATTTTTTTCCGAAACCCTTTCAAACCCTTTATTTCGATATAATCGATATTCGTACTTGCCTTAAATGCCTTTCGTTCCCCATTGGGGAAGGTGACTTCTTTTATCTCCCAATAACCGTTCAGGTTTTTTAGGTCAGTTTCGGTAACTTTTGAAGCACATCCGAAGAAAAGCAAAAGAAGTGATAGTGATACAAGCCGTAACATTTTACAATTTAAATATTTTATAGGACTGATGTATATTTTTAACTACTTTTTCAGTTCGCTCTGCATGGGTGTCGCTGATAAATAGCTGTCCGAAATTTTCATTATCTACCAAGGCGACTATATGGGCAACCCTATTTTCATCTAACTTATCAAAAATATCGTCCAATAACAAAATTGGGGTTGTGCCCGCTAATTCCTTCATAAAGTGGAACTGCGCGAACTTCAGCGCGATCAAAAAGGATTTTTGTTGCCCTTGGCTACCAAATTTTTTGATGGAATGTTCCGTTATTCGAAAGCTGAGGTCATCTTTGTGAATACCTGTACTGGTATATTGCAGTGCCCTATCCCTATCAATGTTTTTTTCTAACAGGGTATTGAGATCTTCTTTTAACAGTTGGCTCTCATAGGTCAACGAAACATTTTCATTGCCCCCTGAGATAACGGTGTACTGTTCTATAAAAAGGGGAGTGAACGCCTCTAAAAAAGCGACCCTTTTTTCAAAAATGGGGTTACCGTATTCCGTAAGTTGATCGTTGTAGACCGATAGGGTAGTGGTGTCAAAGGTTTGGTTGGCCGCAAAATACTTTAAGAGTGAATTGCGCTGTGATAGCACTTTATTGTATTTGATGAGATTTTGAAGGTACTTTTTGTCAGATTGCGAAATCACACTGTCCATAAACTTACGACGGGTCTCACTGCCTTCTATAATCAGGTCGCGATCAGCGGGTGAAATAATGACCAGAGGCAAAAGACCAATATGATCCGAAAGCCGTTCATAGGCCTTTGCGTTTCTTTTGATGATTTTTTTTGCCCCACGTTTTAGACTGCATACGATTTTTTCATCACGGTCATCTTTTTCAAAGGTGCCGTCTATCACAAAAAAGTCAGCCCCATGTTTGATGTTCTGTGTCGCTATGGGGTTAAAATAACTTTTAGCTAGCGAAAGGTGGTAGATGGCATCTAAAATGTTGGTTTTTCCGATGCCGTTCGCACCTACAAAACAGTTGATCTTGGTGTCGAATTCGAAGTTTTTCGATTCGAAATTCTTGTAATTGATGAGCGATAAATTCTTTAGAAACATTCTTGGCGGTACAACTTTTTTTATTTAGACCCTTTTATTGGGAAGGAAGACGCAAAATATCGAAAAATAACGAATAAATACCCCTCTTGATTTCAATAAAAACTTTATTTTTGCGCGACCAATAAAATTTCTGATGGCAACATATAAGAAGAGGGGATACAAACCTAAAAATAAAGTAGAGGAACAAGAGTTCGAAGAGCGTGATAGTGCGACCGCTGAGGTGTTTAGCACCTTAGATGAGAGCGCATCAAAAAGTGAGGAGTGGGTTTCGAAGAACCAGAATTACATTCTTGGAATCATTGGGGTGGTTGCCGTAGCCGTTTTGGGTTATTTGGCGTACGTTCAATTTGTACAGAACCCCAAAGAGGCAAATGCAGCGAATGAAATGTACTATCCACAGCAGTATTTTGACCAAGCGGTCAACAGTAGCACGGCAAAAGATTCGTTATACAATCTCGCTTTGAAAGGGGCTGATGGCAAATACGGGTTTTTAGATATTATTGATGAATACTCAGGTACAAAAGCCGCCAATTTGGCCAATTATTCTGTGGGTATGGCGTATTTGAACATGCAACAGTACCAAGAGGCGATTGATTATTTAGAGGATTTTTCTTCAGACGATGCTATTTTGGGTGCGCTGGCAAAAGGGGGGCTCGGTGATGCTTTTATGCAGTTGGATCAGCCCGGTGATGCTTTGGGATATTACGAGAAGGCCATTGCACATAGTGCCAATGCCTATACTACACCTAAATTTTTGTACAAAGCTGGGGTAACGGCTTTGGAGTTAAAGCAAAATGATAAGGCCCTAGGGTATTTTCAAAAAATAAAAAATGATTTTTCAAACTCTGATGAGGCAAGAACAATCGATGCGTTCATCGGTATGGCAAAAAGTGGAAAATAATGGCCACAGCACATAAAAATTTATCGGCATACGATAAGGCAACAATCCCAAATGCGAAGAATCTTCGGTTTGGGATTGTTGTTTCTGAATGGAATCCGGAAATCACAGAAGGACTCTACAAGGGTGCTTTGCAAGCTTTTATAGAGTGTGGGGCAAAAAAAGAAAATATCACACGCTGGAACGTGCCCGGAAGTTTTGAGTTGGTTTTTGGTTGTAAAAAAATGATTTCGACCACTGAGGTTGATTCCATAGTCGCGATTGGTAGTGTTGTTCAAGGCGAAACCAAACACTTTGATTTTGTGTGTAGTGCCACCGCTCAGGGTATTAAAGATTTGAACGTAAACTACGACACGCCCGTTATTTTTTGTGTACTTACCGACAACAATATGCAGCAAGCCCAAGAACGTAGTGGGGGCAAACATGGCAATAAGGGTACAGAAGCTGCCATAGCGGCCATTAAAATGGCGGTACTTTAAATCAACACTTCGTGTAATTATGAATGCTGAATTATGAGCCTGCCTGCCGGCAGGCAGGTTAAAGTACTGAAAATTAAAAGGTTACGACATTAATTGGCTATCATTTAACTTACTGAAAATCAATTACATACAAAAACTTACCGAACTATTGTTAAATATGAAGTTCCCTTTAAACCTTCTTCTGAAATATTGATACGGTTTGGGTTATCGATCCAGTCTGATTTTTAAGTACTATTTGACATCAAATTTAGATTGAGAATAAGACTTAACCCCTAGCTTTCTCTTATTTATGGAGCTCAAAAAATCTGTTAACAATTTTTAGCAGTTCGACTACGGCATATTTTTCGAATTTAAGTAACTTTGGACACGATGGGATTCTTGAAAAAATTTATACGATTGCGCAAGAACAATGAGTTCAACTACCAACCTAGGTTTTATGACGACAAAGGAGAGGGTAGTCCGTTTAAAATGGAGTATAAGTTCGATCAGTTTAGAAGTACGGTTGGTCCGCAAAGGGGCTTGAAGGGAAAGCTTCGCAATGTGATGGAAGATACAAAGCGGGAAGGAGATCGAAATTTGAGAATACGAATGATAGTGATTGTCTCGATATTGGTTTTTATTTTCTTGTACATCATCGATTTTGACCTCTCTATATTCTTTGCAGACTAATGGCGGATATCATCAAACTTCTACCAGATCATGTTGCCAATCAAATTGCGGCGGGCGAGGTGGTACAACGTCCTGCTTCAGTGGTCAAAGAACTGTTGGAGAATGCGATAGATGCTGGATCTACCTCAATCAAGCTTATTGTAAAAGAAGGGGGCAAGGCTTTGATCCAGGTGGTAGATAATGGTTTGGGCATGAGTGCTACTGACGCTCGATTGAGTTTTGAAAGGCATGCCACTTCAAAAATACAAAAGGCAGAAGATCTTTTCAACCTGAACACCAAGGGCTTTCGCGGAGAGGCGCTTGCATCAATAGCGGCAATCGCACATGTAGAGATGCAGACCAAGCCAGAAAACACTGAGTTGGGCACCATATTGAAAATCGAGGGAAGCACCATTACGGCACAAGAGGTGATCGCCACACCGAAAGGGACTTCGATAGCGGTGAAAAATTTGTTTTTTAATATTCCCGCCCGTAGAAATTTTCTGAAATCGAACCATGTTGAATTGCGCCATATTACCGATGAATTTCATAGGGTCGCTTTGGCGCATCCATCCATAGCATTCCGTTTTTACAATAATGGAGGCGAAATGTTCAATCTGCCCGTCAGCAACCACAGGCAGCGCATAGTCACTATTTTTGGCAACAAGGCCAACCAGAAACTGGTGCCGGTGAATGAAGATACCGAGGTGGTGAAAATATCAGGATTCATCAATAGACCCGAGTTTGCCAAAAAGAGTAGGGGCGAACAGTTTTTCTTCGTGAACGATAGGTTTATAAAAAGTCCGTATTTGCACCATGCCGTCGTTGCTGCCTTTGAAGGACTTATAAAACCCAACGCTTATCCCGGGTATTTTTTGTATTTGGAGGTAAATCCAGCCTCGATCGATATCAATATACACCCTACCAAAACCGAGGTTAAGTTTGATGATGAACATACCCTGTACGCCATTTTGAGATCTACCTTAAAACATAGTTTGGGGCAATTCAATGTGGTGCCTTCGTTGGATTTCAACCAGGATCAGAACCTAGAGACCCCTTACGCTTACTCAGGTAAAAATGCTTCGCAACCTGGGGTAACGGTAGATGCGGACTTTAACCCTTTTCAAGAAATGAATCAAAGACAAGCTGCCATAGGTTCTTATAAAGGTGTTGGTTCGGTTGCAAACAAGGGGTGGGATGGGTTGTACGTAGGCCTTGAATCGAACCTAGGAAAAGATTATGCGTTTGGTGGTATGCAATTTGAGTCTGATTCAATTACCGGTTCTATTTTTAAAGATCAAACAGAACTTAATGAATCAACGGCCACTACCTTTCAACTGCGGCGAAAATACATTGTGACGACCATTAAATCAGGTATGGTGGTTATCGATCAGAGTCGGGCCCATCAAAGGGTGCTTTATGAAAAATTCTTAAAAAACATAACGATCAAAGAGGCGGTAAGCCAGCAATTGCTTTTTCCACTAGATCTTTCATTTTCAAAATCTGATGCTATTGTTTTGAATGAAATCAAAGATAGTTTGGCAACCATAGGTTTTGTTTTTGGTGAGATGGATGGGGAGAACATCAAGGTGAGTGGGGTGCCTGTTTTGGTCGCTGAAAGTGAGGTGGGCATGGTTCTTGACCAATTGATAACCGACTACCAAACCGAGGTTGTGGGTGATAGTTTTTCACAAACCGATATGTTGGCAAAAACCCTGTGCAAGACCCTTGCCGTAAAAACAGGGGAAGTGTTGGACACTGCCTCGCAACTGGTACTGGTGAACGATTTATTTGCCTGTAAAGAGACGTTGGTGAGCCCGTTCAACAAAGCTGTTTATATTACCATTACCGAAAATGATATTGATAAAAAATTTATATAGATGAATCGATTGACTGAAGCCGTTAAGCATTTGCTTATCGTTAATATATTGTTTTTTGTAGCAACATCGCTCTATGCAGACCAAATGTACCAATGGTTCGCCCTGTGGTTTCCGAAGAACGAAAATTTTCAAATATGGCAAGTTATCACCCATATGTTCATGCATGGTCAAGGATTCATGCATATTGGTTTCAATATGTTCGCTCTTTGGATGTTTGGCGGACCGGTAGAACAGTATTTGGGGAAGAACCGCTTTTTATTCTTGTATTTTTCGGCAGGTCTGGGGGCGGTGCTTTTTCAATTGGGTTTTTATTATTTCAATTTCCTGCCCATTTACGCTGAATTGACTGGTTCAGGGTTAACACCTGATCAAATCGTTGAGATATTGACCTCTAATGAGGCCATTTCTGGTTTGACAGAGGGTCAATTGATGAATTTAAAGGAAGCGTTTCCTGTTTTTAATGCCTCAATGGTAGGGGCATCTGGTTGTATCATGGGGCTTTTGGCCGCCTTTGGTGTAATGAACCCAGAAGCGAAATTGATGATGATATTTTTACCCATCCCGATTAAGGCAAAGTATTTTATTCCAGGGATTATTCTGTTAGATGTGGTTTCGGCAGTTACGGGGCAGTCATTTTTTAGTCCGAGCAACACGGCTTACATGGCACATGTTGGGGGTGCCGTAATCGGATTTATAATAATGTGGTACTGGAAAAAAAACCAGTTCAACCATAAAAGATGGAACTAACATGACAAACGGAGGTTTACGAGATCAATATACGCGATTGGGCACATCTGAAAAGTTGATAGCCATCAATGTTCTGGTGTTTGTAGTGAGCGGGCTGGTTACTGCCTTGGTTTCACCGAGTGTACAAGGGTGGTTTGAGCTGCCCAAAGATTTTTTTGATTTTCTAACACAACCTTGGTCGATAGTCACCTATTCATTCATGCACGGGGGCATTTTTCACATACTTTGGAATATGTACATTCTTTATGTGGCAGGGCGAATAATGTTGAACCTGTTCGATGGTAGGCGTTTTTTGAGTGTGTATTTTTTAGGGGTTATTTTAGGCGGACTCCTATTCATGTTCAGTTACAATGTGTTTCCGGCCCTTGTTGGCATGAATACCTCATTGATCGGTGCTTCGGCGGGTGTTACGGCAGTTTTGATATTTGTATGTACCTACCTGCCCAACCAAGAGGTGCGTGTTATTTTTTTTAATGTAAAATTGTGGCAAATAGGGGTCTTTGTTGTTTTGATGGATCTGGTGCAAATTCCCCTAGGGGGCAATGTCGGTGGCCGAATCGCACATTTGGGAGGGGCTTTGTTGGGCTATATGTATGCCCGTCAGTTGATGCAAGGCCGTGATATCGGCGAGGGGTTTTCAAAGTTTTTAGATGCTGTGACCAATATGTTCAATTCAAAGGCTAAAAAAGCACCCATGAAAACGGTGCACTGGCAACAACGGACCACTACGGCAACAAAAGCGAACTATGACAAAGACAACCACCAACGAAAGATTGATAACATACTTGACAAGATAGGCAAGTCAGGTTATGAAAGCCTTTCAAAGGTCGAAAAGGACTTTCTATTCAAAGCGGGCAAAGATTGATCTAGTGAAGGGACTCTCAATATTCAACAAAATCGTTTTCTTTTTCAATGCCGTGGCGTCACTTCTACTATTGGCGGCAAGTGCCGTACCTTATATTTCATCAGGCCGTTTTTCTTTTTTATCCTTTTTAAGTTTGGCAGTACCCCTATTGGTGGGGGTTAATGTGCTGTTTTTGCTATATTGGGCCCTTAAAAGAAAAAAGCAGCTGTTGATGTCGTTCTTCGTACTGCTCTTCGGATATTTCACCTTGGGTACCTTCTTAAAATTCAAGTTTACAGAAGAAACTGTTTTAGAAGAAGACTTGAAGGTAATGAGTTACAACGTTCGGGGTTTTAACAAATATGAAGAGTTGGAGAGCAAAACGGTTTTCGAAGATATCATGACCTTTGTAGATGGCGAAGATCCAGATATCATTTGTTTTCAAGAATCTGGTTATCTACGAACAAAGGAATTTATCAATTATCCGCATCAGTATGTAGAATATATTCATATGCAGGACAAGGTGATTTTGGGCATCTTCTCAAAATACCCTATAGTAAAAGCTGAACTGATCAACTTTGCGGGAAGCCCGAATAACGCTGCCTATGCTGATATTCTATATGAAAAGGACACTTTGAGAATTTACAATGTGCATCTACAATCGTTGGGCATTACACCGGGCAAAGGGGTCATAAGCAAGCCTTCCGATAAGTTGTTTAAAATGCTGACCAAGTCATTTGAAAAACAACAACAGCAGGCGCAGCAAATTAAGGGTCACATGAAGTCGACAACCCATAAGAAAATACTATGTGGTGATTTTAACAATGCACAGTTTTCAAATGCCTACAAAACCATTAAGGGTGATAAACAAGACACCTTTATCGAAAAAGGTACGGGTTACGGAAGAACGCTGAACTTTCATGGGTTTCCCGTGCGAATTGATTTTATATTGGCAGACCCTTCTTTTGTTGTAAAGAGCCACAAAAACTATGATGCGGTCTATTCCGACCACTTTCCGATTATGGCATCATTTGAACTGGGTTCCGATTAGAAAGCAATCAACCAGATCGGCCAAGATATGTATGAGCAGGGCGATACCGAC
Source organism: Bacteroidota bacterium (assembly GCA_024278565.1). GTDB lineage: Bacteria > Bacteroidota > Bacteroidia > Flavobacteriales > Flavobacteriaceae > Maribacter_C. The sequence goes on along the minus strand of JAJRSY010000085.1, from coordinate 19,875 downwards.
TATTCGTGTTTTCTGGTGGAGCAATAAAGCAAAATACACCCCAATGGCCCAGTAACCGTGCAGTGGATGAAAATCAATACTGCAACGTTCTGGGTCAAAAATAGGGTCTGCCAAAAGATGGTCGACATCAATAAGTATTCCAGCCAGTAAAATAAGCATTGCCCCATACCTGTTTTTTTTATAGAACAAGAGCGCAATGGCAATAGGAACCAATAAATGAATGCCATAATGAATAAGGAGCCTAAGCATTAATGAAGTCCGTGTTTAGATTTTTCAAATAGCTCAAGGCATTGGTGCCTTCGTTAAAAAGTAGATCAAGAATACTGACATTGGCAATAAACCCATGGCGGTTACCGAATACCTGAACATATTTGGGCTGTGCCAGTTCTGTTTTGTTCTTTGAATTGACCAAATATCTAGCGTCCATTACATTGTTCGGGTCTGGGTCGAAAACTTTGGTTTTCTTGATGGGCACTTCAATTTGAAGACAATCGCAGACCACTTCAATCGTCTTTAGGTTGTAGTCGAGCAAAAACTCGTGTTCTTTAGTGTACAAAGGTGCGATGTCGTCTTCATAGAACTCGAAAAATGGTGAGGTTCTATAAGCGGTTTGAAGGGTACGCCAATGCTGTCGTTGCCAATTGTAGTCATTCTCTACCCGAACATCACAGTACTTTTGGCGACCTTGGTTTTTGCCCACATGCCTTATAGGAATATTGAGCATGAGCTTGCCACGATCGGTACAGATGTAAGAGCGGTTTCTAAAAGTCTGTTTCTGAAAATTATCACAAGCTTCCCAACAGATGTCACTCTGGGCAATGACGGCGAATGTTGCGATGTTGGGTATGTATGTCGGGTGTAAGAGTTTGATCAATGTACCAATGTTTTTAATGTACCAATGTATCAATTGGTATATCGATAAATTATTTCATTTACACATTAAGATTTTCGTCTTTTTCTAAAATAATCAAAACCAAACCATGCGGCCAGGGCGATCAAAAAATATTTGAAATACGATACAGGTTCACCCGAGCCATGAACGGTGGTAAAGATACGATCCCAGCGGGGTCTCCATTTAAAAAAACCTTGTGTGAAATTATCAACGCTCATCCAGATGAAAATGGGGGTTCCCACAATGTGGTCCTCGGGTACGTAGCCCCACGCCCGACTGTCTTCAGAATGGTCTCGATTGTCACCCATCATCCAATAATAATCTTGTTTAAAGGTATAGGAATCGACTTTTTTACCGTTTAGTAGAATTTGGTTTCCAGAAACCTTTATTATGTTTCCCTCATAATCTGAAATAATTTTTTTGTAAAATGGGAGCACCTTTAAATTCAACGGAACGGTTTTTCCTGCTTCTGGAATATAAATAGGTCCCAACTGACTATAGTTCCATGCGTAGTCAGGACTTTGGGGAAATATATTGCGGCCTTTTGTGCCTTTTGGAGTAATAACCCGTACGACTGAGTCAATGCTAGGACTTTTTTTCAACTGGGCTAGCATTTCATCGGTAAGGGTGGCTCCGCGCTGCCGACCAGTTTCTTCGGTTAACGAAATAGCGTTTCTACGAATCACATTGATGGGAATTCCTGTTTGATCTGTAAATACCTCAATTTTTCCATCTTCCCTTCGGTTGTACCCACGGGCATAGTTTTGTAAGGCTTCTGCCTGTTGTTGGTTCAATGAGGCGACGATATACTTTCTGGTAAAATCAGATACTCCTATTTGAGCCAATAGTTTAGAGGAAACCCCTTTGTTGGCATAAACGGTATAATCATACATGGGTTTGGCGCGATCGTCAAGTACCAACTGCTTGCCATCTATAAATACGTGACCGTCAATAACCGTCAACGAATCTCCCGGAAGCCCAACACAGCGCTTTACATAATTCGATTTTTTATCGATGGGCTTTCTTACCCCTTTTTCCACTTTAAAGAACCGCCGTACCGTATCTGCTGGCCAGCTAAAAACGACGATTTCATTTCTTTTTATTTTTTTAAAGCCCGGCAACCTGAAGTAGGGAATCTGCGGTTTGTTCAAATATGAGGGCACGTTCAAAATTGGAAGCGTATCATGTACCATGGGTGCAGCGATGGCTGTCATGGGCGTTCGCGCCCCATAATGAAACTTACTCACGAAGAGTAAATCGCCCACCCGTAGGGTTCTTTCTAATGAGCCAGTTGGAATAACGTAGGGTTGAATAAAATAAGTATGTACCAAAGTAGCGGCCACAATTGCAAAAACGATGGAGCTTACCCATTCGCCAAGAGCGGTTTTTGGGTGTAGGCTTCGGTCTTCAATATAAGAAACATCCATCGCATAGTTGACATAGTAGATGTAAAAACCAAGTGTGAGTACCACCAGCCATGTTTCAAGTAACCTGTTGCGCCCAAAACTACGTATGGTCTCCACCCAAATCACGGGAAACATCAATAAATTGATTACCGGTATAAACAATAATACCACCCACCATTTCGGGCGGTTGATGATCTGCATCAAAACAATGGCGTTGTAGATGGGTATTGCAGCTTCCCATGCTTTTCTACCGGCTTTGACATACAATTTCCAAGTTCCTAAAAAATGGATGACCTGAATGATCAAAATGAATAATAGCCATTGTGTTGTGTCCATAATGTAAAGTTACTGTTCTTAAGTTTATTTTTTTATTTTGTCTACCGTCTACTTATCAAGTCCAAGTACATCTTTCATGGTGAATACTCCTGTTTTGCCCACGATCCATTCGGCTGCGATGACTGCCCCTAAAGCAAAACCTTCTCTATTGTGTGCTGTGTGTTTTATTTCGATTCCATCTACCTGACTGTCATATTTTACCGTATGCGTACCGGGCACATCATCGATTCTTTTTGAGGTAATGGTAATTTCGCCTTCCGAAGCTTCGTTTAGTTTCCAGTTTTTGTAGTCGGTGTTTTCAATGATTTCTTCAGCTAGTGTTATGGCGGTACCGCTTGGGGCATCCAATTTTTGGGTGTGGTGTATCTCTTCCATCGAAACCTGGTATTGGTTTAGGTTTTTCATCATTTTCGCTAAGTGGGAGTTTAATTCGAAGAAAATAGTGACCCCCAAACTGTAGTTCGACGCATAGATAAAAGCCCCTTTTTTTTCTTGGCAGGTTCCAACAGCCCTGTCATAGTCCTTCAACCACCCCGTGGTGCCCGAAATTACGGGAACGCCATTTTCAAAACAGCTGCTGATGTTGCCAAAGGCGGCATTGGGCATACTGAAATCAATGGCGACATCCATACTCGAAAAGTCGATGGTCGAGGTATCGGTATCCACATCTATTTTGGCAACAATGGTATGGTTTCGTCTCAGGGCGATCTGCTCGATCATCCTGCCCATTTTTCCGTATCCGAACAATGCAATTTTCATTTTTAAAATTTTATGGTCAATGCCAGGCCGTAATTGGGGTTGTTCGTAATCGGGTTCAGATCCAAATAAGGGTTCAGCTCCATGTCCAGACTTAGATCATTATCAATATTGAACTGTTTTAAATGCGCATCTACATTGGCATCAACAATGTTCAATGCATACATTATTATGGTTACCAATAGTGCCAGATCTCGATTGTTCTGAAACTCGTTCTGTAATCTTTCCAGTCTTTGGTCATCGATCTCCGGAGTGGTCCGTGTTATACCGTCATCAGGTCTCAGGTCATAAAATTCATCATCGGTAAAGCCTGCCCGCCTTCTTTTGAATGCGTCGCGGAAGCCACGGTATTGATTGTTGTTGAAACTATAGGAGTAGACCCCAGCACCCAGCACTATATACACGATGGGTACTTTCCAATAGCGTTTGTTGTAAACTTGACCGAGACCGGGCAGAACCGCTGAGTAGAAAGCGGCCTTGCTAGGGGCCAATGGATTGATCTCTTTCTTTTTGTGTACGAGGGTATCAATGACCAGCAAACCCTCTTGTTTCAAGTCTGTGGTAAGGGAGTCTACCTCTTGGTCGTTGTTTTTCTCCTCTTGCGCCAAACCGATCGTGACAAAAAGACCAATACAAACTGAAATATATAGATTTTTAACTGTCAAGTATCGATTTTTTGATTCGCTGAAATTCTTCTTGGGAGTTGAAGGGGATGGTTATTTTTCCACTCCCGTTTGTGCTTGCCTTGATGGTAACGCTTGAAGACAGGTGGTTGTCAAGTTCAATTTTTGCGATTTTTACAAAATCAGGGATGCTTGCCGGTTTTTTTCCACTCATAGCAGTGTTTTTGCCCTCACGATACGCTTTTACGATACGTTCGGTCTCCCTGACCGAAAGGCTACCGCCCACTATTTTTTCATAGATGGCAATCTGTTCTTCTTTACGTTCAATATTGACCAAAGTTCTACCGTGTCCCATACTTACAAAACCATCGCGAATTCCTGTTTGGATGATGGGATCCAACTTCAATAAACGCAGATAATTGGCGATCGTAGAACGTTTTTTCCCCACCCGATCACTAAGTTTCTCCTGGGTCAACTGTATTTCATCGATCAAACGTTGGTATGATAGTGCAATTTCAATGGGATCTAGGTCTTGTCGTTGTATGTTTTCGACCAAGGCCATTTCCAATGACTCTTGATCATTAGCGATACGGATATAGGAGGGAATCGTGTTAAGGCCGATCAAACGGGAAGCCCTGTACCTTCTTTCGCCAGAAACCAGTTGGTATTTGTTGAAATCAAGTTTTCGTACGGTGATCGGTTGTATGACACCCAGTTCTTTTATTGAGGTAGCCAGTTCGTGCAGGGCCTCGTCATTGAAATTTGAACGGGGCTGAAACGGATTCACCTCAATGGAATCTAGTTCCAACTCCACAATATTGCCCACCACCTTATCCGCATTTTTATCGGATGCGGATCGTATATCATTGTCGGGGTCTTTTAAAAGAGCCGATAAGCCCCTTCCCAAAGCCTGCTTTTGTGTCACTTTTGCCATTTATACGGTTTCCTTGTTTTTCTTTACCACCTCTTTGGCCATGTTCAGATAATTGGCGGCACCTTTACTGCTGGCATCGTATTTTATAATGCTTTCACCATAACTGGGTGCTTCGCTCAATCGTACATTTCGTTGTATGATGGTATCGAATACCATTTCTGAAAAATGTTTGCGCACCTCTTCCACAACTTGGTTCGACAGGCGCAATCTTGAATCGTGCATGGTCAACAACATACCCTCGATATCAAGATCTGGATTATGTAATTTTTGGATGCTTTTTACGGTATTCAATAGTTTTCCAAGGCCTTCAAGCGCAAAATACTCACACTGTATAGGTATGATTATCGAGTCTGCGGCGGTTAACGCATTTAAGGTCAAAAGACCAAGTGAAGGGGCGCAGTCGATGAGAATGTAATCGTAGGTGTTCTTGAGATCCGAAATAGCTTTTTTTAGCATATACTCCCGCTCCACCATATCTACCAATTCAATCTCGATGGCGACCAGGTCAATATGTGAGGGAATCAAATCAACATTTGGTGAGGAGGTCTGAACAATGGTTTCGGCAGCGGTCTTGGAATGCTCCAATACCTGATAGGTGCGAAACTCCACCTTTTCAACATCAACACCCAAGCCAGAAGTGGCGTTGGCCTGTGGGTCGGCATCAATGAGAAGCACCTTCTTTTCAAGCACCCCTAACGAGGCGGCCAAATTTACCGTTGTAGTGGTTTTGCCCACTCCGCCCTTTTGATTTGCGATTGCAATAATTTTGCCCATAGGTCTGTTCTGTTAGCTCGTAAAAATACGACTATTTACAATGCTAGGGAGTGAATTTTGTTAACAGAAAGTGAATAAGTACCGTGCCCTTCGTTAAAATGCGTTAAAGTTAGCGGGGGTCGTGCTCTGTAAGCTGGTAGCGAGGTGAAATTTCCTCTAAAAAAATCATTTCGCAATAGAGTTTATTCAAAGGGTTCCTATAACCTACCTGTGTCCGGCAGGAAAGTTTAGGAGTTGGTGGTTTAGAAGTTTAATTCCCCGTATGCTTGCATCGAAATGATAAAGGTATTTTCCTTTTTCATGCCCCGAGGTTATTGACTAAGTTTAGATGTTTTCATGTGGTTAGGTTAAACTCCTAAACTACGTCCGCCAAATCAATATTAGAAAAATACCGTTGTCCGATAAAACCTGCCCGACTTCGTCATTCCCGTCCGTACCGGAACGGGCGGACAGGCAGGGATTTAAGACCGCTTACTTCGACAAGATCAGCACAGGCCACTGTTAGATTTAAGACAAAAGAGCCTCCAAAGGAAGACAGGCTTGACCTGCCTGCCGGACAGGCAGGTTGTAACTAATTGATAGACTGCTTTGTAATGATTCATAATTTTCGTTCATTATTATTATAGTTCCATTATAAAAAGCAAGGTGTCTTGTTCTAAAACGTCTGTAAACCAAACAATAGCAATACCTTATACGGAATTAGTAACTGTTCAGATCCTCTCTTGTCATTCAGAGGCACGAGCCCGCCTGCCGGACAGGCAGGTATGCTTGTTCGGATACCGTTTTGGAATTCATGGCCGATACCGATACTTGTACTGAGCCTGCTGAAGTATTGGCAAGAAAGCCCCTGTTCGCAGTTCAATACAGGTGAAAGGGAGTGTTCAACACTCCCAATGGATTCCTCACTTCGCCTGCCTGCCGGTCAGGCAGGTTCGGAATGACAAAGGGGGGGCACTTCGGCTGAACAGTTACCGGAATTAAATAATTTTAGTCGGACAACAATATTAGAAAAACAATGTGTAAAACAGCCATAAACCCAGCAGGACCTGCTGGCAGGTTAGAATATAGCCAAAAACAATTGTTTTTAGGCCTAGGAACATTTCTCACTCTTTTTCATCTGCCTTCAAGCTGTCTTCATATTCAATAAGATAAATTTTCTCATCCTTTTTTTTAAGATAATACTGCTCTCTGGCGAATTTTTCCAATTCTTTGGGGTCTGACAGTTTTTCGATGATTTTTTTATCGGTATCTATCTCTTTTTTTAGAAACTGTTTTTGTTTTTCCAGCTTATTGATTTCCTTTTTCAATTCAAGGTGGATCAGCAAGGAATTGGTATCGAAAAAAACCATCCAAATTACGAATGCGGTCAGTACCAGTACATAAATACTACTGAATATGGCTACAATCGGAAACCATTTGCTTTTTTTGAATTTTTTCCAGCCCATAGGGTTTATTTGGCTAATTTTTCATTGACGATACTGCGTACAATATCAACCGCAACAGTATTGTATTTATTGTTGGGAATGATGATATCGGCAAATTCTTTGGTGGGTTCGATAAACTGGTCGTGCATGGGCTTTAAAACGGTTTGGTATTTGGTAATGGTATCGTTCAGATCCCAACCACGTTCGTTCACATCCCTTTTCAACCTTCTGATGAGCCGCTCGTCAGAATCGGCATGCACGAATATTTTAATATCGAGCATATCACGTATTTCAGGATTGGTGAAAATCAATATACCTTCAACGATCATCACCTTTCTAGGGTGTGTGACAACCAACTCATCGGTTCGGTTGCATTCTAGAAAAGAGTAGACAGGCTGCTGAACGGATTTTCCAGCTTTTAATTCGAACAAATGTTGCGTTAAAAGTTTGAAATCAATTGAGTTAGGGTGGTCGAAATTGGTTTCTCTACGTTCTTCGAGGGTAAGGTGCGATAGATCGTTGTAATAGGAATCTTGTGTAATCACCCCCACTTCCTCATCGGGCAGTTCATTGATGATCTGATTGACCACGGTTGTTTTGCCACAACCTGTTCCACCAGCGATTCCTATAATCAGCATTCTTGTTTTATTTTATGCAAAAATAGGAAACAATTGTGGTTAGAGGGCATTATCTATAATCTCCTTGACGACTTCTGGGTTCAATAAGGTACTTATATCCCCTAAATTGGAAGTGTCCTTGCCAGCAATTTTTCGCAAAATCCGTCTCATAATTTTTCCGCTTCTGGTTTTTGGTAGTCCCAATACGAACTGAATCTTATCCAATTTGGCAATGGGACCGATATGTTCTGTGATCTGTTGGTTGATCTCTTTGCGAAGGTTGTCGCGATCTCGGCTTTCTCCTACTTCCTTTAAGATCACATAGCCGTAAAGAGCGTTTCCTTTTACGTCGTGCGGAAAACCTACAATTGCCGATTCGGCCACTGCCGGGTGTTCGTTGATGGAGTCCTCAATAGGTGCAGTGCCCAGATTATGGCCCGATACGATAATGACATCATCGACCCTACCTGTGATTCGGTAGTATCCCACGGCATCCCGAAGGGCTCCATCCCCTGTGAAATACATGTTTTTATAGGCTGAAAAATAGGTATCACGGTAACGGTCATGATCGCCCCAGATCGTTCGTGCGATCGAGGGCCAAGGGAATTTTATGCACAAGCGGCCATCAACTTGGTTGCCCTTGATTTCTTTTCCTTTCTCGTCCATCAGCACAGGTTGTATGCCTATAAACGGTAATGTGGCATAGGTGGGGGTGGTGGGGGTGACATAAGGTATGGGCGTTATCATCATACCCCCGGTTTCCGTCTGCCACCAAGTGTCAATGATCGGACTTTTCTTTTTTCCGATATTATTATTGTACCAGTGCCAAGCTTCTTCGTTAATGGGTTCACCTACAGAACCCAAGACTTTTAAACTCGACAGGTCGTGCTTTTCAACAAAATTTAGATTTTCTTTTGCCAACGCACGTATTGCGGTTGGGGCCGTATAAAACTGATTTACTTTATGTTTTTCTACAATCTCCCAGAACCGACCGTAATCGGGGTAGGAGGGTACGCCCTCGAACATGACCGTAGTGGCACCATTGGCCAAAGGTCCGTAAACGATATACGAGTGTCCGGTGATCCAGCCGATATCGGCGGTGCACCAGTATACATCTCCCTCCTTGTATTGAAAGGCATTCTTGAAAGTGTAGGCCGTATAAACCATATAACCTGCGGTGGTGTGGACCATGCCCTTTGGTTTTCCTGTCGAGCCTGAAGTATATAGAATGAACAGGTGGTCTTCGGCATCCATAATCTCGGCCACGCAATCTGAATACGCATCATCAAGTAAGGGCTGTAACCATTTATCGCGACCTTCTTTCATTTTAACAGTGCCTCCGGTACGTTTTACGACTAAGACTATTTCGACTCCCGGGCAATTTTTTAGTCCGGAATCCACTATTTTTTTAAGGTCTATTGTTTTTTTTCCTCTGAACGAACCATCTGAGGTCAATACCAGTTTACAATCTGAATCATTGATTCGGGTTGAAAGTGCGTTGGCAGAAAACCCTGCGAATACGACGGAGTGTATTGCGCCGATTCTCGCACAGGCCAATAGCGAGATGGCCAGTTCAGGAATCATAGGTAAGTAAATACAGACGCGATCCCCTTTTTTAATGCCTTGTTCTTTGAGCACGTTGGCCATTTTTGATACCCGTTCGTGCAATTGCCTATAGGTAATATGCTCTGCTTTTTCATTGGGGTCGTTTGGTTCAAAAAGAATGGCCGTTTTATCACCACGCGTGGGCAGGTGCCGGTCGATGCAGTTTTCGGTAATGTTTAATTTAGCACCCTCAAACCATTTGACCTCGGGTTTTGTAAAATCCCAACTGAGCACCTTGTCCCATTTTTTACGCCAAACGAAATGCTCTTCGGCAATTTCTTCCCAAAACCCTTCAGGGTTTCGTACCGACTTTCGGTAGATTTGAAAATACTCTTCTAAATGTTTGATGTGGTAATTGCTCATGCCTAATTACGTTACTTTAAAAACAAAAAAAAATCAATGCTCTGTGGCCTCTCCAGCACCACTGGGAATTCGAATATCTTCGACAATCGCCTGTACTTCAAGAGGTGGTGGGGGCGTGAGTTTCATTATTGCGATCGAGACCACAAAATTTGCAAGCATAGCTATAGAACCAAACCCTTCGGGGGAAATGCCGAACCACCAGTCATCTGGTGTGCCACCGCCGAACCAGCCGAACTTGAATTTGGTCATATAGAACAACATTAGAAGAATGCCCACTACCATACCTGAAACCGCCCCTTCTTTGTTCATTTTTTTATAGAATATGCCCAACACTATGGCCGGAAAGAACGATGCCGCGGCCAGCCCAAAGGCCAGGGCGACCACTGCTGCAACAAAACCAGGCGGATTAATGCCGAAATACCCCGCAATGATCACGCCCACCGAGGCCGAAATTCTCGCCGCCCAGAGTTCGCCCTTGTCGGAGATATTTGGGATGAATATTTTTTTGATAAGGTCGTGTGAAACGGATGCCGAAATCACCAATAACAACCCTGCCGCTGTCGAAAGTGCCGCAGCAAGACTTCCTGCAGCTACAAGGGCAATGACCCAGGCCGGAAGGTTAGCGATCTCAGGGTTGGCCAAAACCATGATATCGTTGTCTATTTTCAGCTCGTTGACCTGTGTATCGGCGACGTACTGAATTTTTCCGTCCTTGTTTTTATCGTCAAATACCAACAAGCCTGTTTGCTCCCAATTTTTGAACCATTCGGGCATATTCGTATATTCTTTGTCACTTACGGTATTTATCAGGTTTACTTTTGCGAATACCGAAACCGCAGGTGCTGTGGTGTACAAAATAGCGATCAGTAATAGTGCCAAGCCTGCTGATTTTCGTGCATCTTTTACTCTTTTAACGGTGAAAAACCGAACGATCACATGTGGGAGCCCGGCTGTGCCGACCATTAAAGCCAAGGTGATGGCAAAAATATCGACCATCGATTTAGATCCGTTCGTATACTCGTTAAAACCGAGCTCGGTCGAAAGTCCGTCTAGTTTGTCCATCAAGTACATTCCCGAACCGTCATTAAGGGTAGAGCCCATACCCAACTGGGGAATAGGGTTTCCTGTCATTTGGATGGATATAAAGATTGCGGGCACCATAAAGGCAAAAATCAGTACACAGTACTGTGCGACCTGGGTATAGGTGATTCCTTTCATTCCCCCTAAAACAGCATAAAAAAGTACGATGACCATACCTATGATGACACCAGTGTTTATATCTACTTCTAAAAACCGTGAAAATACCACACCAACACCTCTCATTTGCCCTGCTACATAAGTGAATGATACAATCAATGCGCAGAAAACGGCAACAATACGTGCTGTGTTCGAATAGTAGCGATCTCCAATGAAATCGGGCACGGTGAACTTACCGAACTTTCTAAGGTAAGGGGCGAGTAGGAGCGCAAGAAGCACATAGCCACCGGTCCACCCCATCAGGTACACCGAACCGTCATACCCTGCAAATGAAATAATACCTGCCATTGAGATGAATGAAGCGGCCGACATCCAATCGGCGGCAGTTGCCATACCGTTGGCCAAGGGCGAAACCCCGCCACCGGCCACATAAAATTCTTTTGTTGAACCTGCTCTTGACCAAATAGCGATACCGATATACAGGGCAAAGGTGATTCCCACTAAAAGATACGTCCATGTTTGAACACCCATAATTACATTGGTTTTTTTTCTTCCCGAGAAGGCAGAAATTTAATAATTGGTTATTGAACTGGTTTAAACTTTTTCAATTGGTTATAACCCGCCTGCCGGACGGGCAGGAATGATGCTTTTTCACCCTTTTTTCGACTTTTTTTCCTTCCGTAGCCCTGCTTTGACAGTGCTCAGAACAAGTGCTATGCAACTCAAAAAAGACTTCAAAATGGCAAAAAACCATTAATTTTCGCCTCAATCCAAAAAGTTTAAACCAGTTTATTTTCAAGTTAAAGGCTAAAGTCCTGCAATTTCATTGTAGTTACTTTAGCTTCTATAAATATTTTTCAGTTAGAAATTTGAAGCCAGATAGTATACCGCCAATTTCTGTATGCTGACTTCAAGCTCTTTTCACACGAAGCGAATTTCATTCGTAATTCAAAACTATGGATTTCCAATCCATAGTGGTTTATTTACTGGGTTAATACAAATGCTTAACAATAAATTTAAGATTCATTATACCCGTATTTTTCATCCAATTTATTCATTAAGCGTACATAAACGAAGATTAGAACCACAAATACGTAGATAGATCCTTGTTGTGCAAACCAGAACCCTAGCTTAAATCCTCCCACTCGAATGGTATCCAGCGCATCTTTAAAAAGAATACCTGCCCCATAAGAAACTATAAACCAGATGGTCAACAATATGAATAAGTATCTTACATTCTCTTTCCAATAGGCTGAAGCCTTTTTTTGCGTATCACTCATAAAAAATATTTCATAAATTGGTTTCTAAGATAGGTATTTAACCTTAATTTTTAACTTGGTAGGTGCACAATGCCACTAGAAGAATCTCTTTTCGCCCCGGTAACTGATTTTAACACATTGATCTCTTGCTCAATTCGAAGTACGCCCATCAATGCAAAAACCAACGCTTCTTTATATTCAATTAATAGGTTTGAAGGTGTAATGACTCTTGTAGCCGCACCAAGTTCTTCTTGTAGGGTTTCGATTAGAAAATTGTTCAAAGCCCCACCACCCGTCACAAAGAGGGTGTGTTCTTTTCCAGAACTGTTGACTTGTACTTGTTGGTCCACTTTTTGGCAAATGTGATGTATGGCGGTATGCAATAGGTTTTCAGTACTATCATTGGTTTCGTCAACTATAGGAACCACTTCTTCTACAAACCATTCATACCCAATTGATTTTGGGTGTGGTAGTAGATAATAATTCAGTGCGTTCAGTTTTTCGAGCATTTCTTGGTTGATACTGCCTTTTCGGGCCAATGCCCCACCCTTGTCATAGGCTAAATCAATTTTGTGGGTAATATGGTTGAGAATCATGTTTGCCAGACCAATGTCATAGGCTATTCGTTTTCCTTTTTGTTTTAGTGATATATTGCTAATACCCCCTAAATTGAGGCAGAAATCATATTCACCGAAAAACAATTCGTCACCTATGGGAACCAAAGGAGCACCTTGACCGCCTAAGGCAAGATCATTTGTTCTGAAATCACAAATGACCTTACAGCCACTTTCATTGGCCAAATGCTGACCTGAACCTATTTGAAATGTGAGTCCGTTTTTGGGCTGGTGATGGGTAGTATGCCCATGGCTGGCGATATAATCGACCTCTAGTTTATTTTCATTTATAAATAGTACGGTCTGTTGCCCGAGCCAAGTACCATAAGTATTATGAAAACGCAGCAATTCATCGGCCTTTAGGTAAATGGAATCTTTCAGTTCTGATCTCATATCCTCAGAATAAGAAATGCTTTTAGTCTCTTTGATATCAAACTCCCATTTGTCATTGGTTTTCCAGATATGGCAATAGCAGAGGTCGAGTCCGTCTAGAGAGGTGCCTGACATTAAGCCGATTATTTTATGAATGTTCATCCGTTCTTTTTATTAAATGCCCAGGGTTTAATGTGCACAGGCAACTTGCCTTTTGCCGAAATATTTCCCAAAAAATGTTCGGTCGCTATGTCTTGAAATACTTTAAAGTTCTGATAAACGACCACCGTAGCCGTTGTTCGTTCAAAATTGATATGGTTCATCATATAGGGATTCCCGAAAAGATAGAGAACAACATTTTTGGTTTGAACGAGTTCGTTTACAAAGTTGATCTCATTCTTTAGAAACCCAAAATAATTTACTGGTTTTATCTGGGGCGGGGTCACTAAAAGTAAAATATTCTTTTCGTTTTCAACTTCTGATTTTGTGAGTTCCAAGCCTTTTTTGATTTCAGATTTGTTTTGGTTTTGGTCAAACCTTTTGAGGGTCAGGGTACAGTAATTTGTATTTCTAAACCCTGCAATATCAGATTCAAGCCCTTTTAGGAGCGTGAGGCTGGCAGTAGCTATTTTTCGGTTGAGTTCCTCGGTATTTGAAAGCCTTGTAGGGGCATTTTCAATGTTGTTCATGGCCTTTTCTTTCAACTTCCATACACGTTTGAAACTTTCTTCAATCTGTGCTTCGGATGCATTTTTAAGTATGGCTTCAATACCCTCTTTTGTATGCTCTGCAAAACAGAGTACATCGTTGCCCGCATCAAAGGAAAGCCATTCCAATTCCCCTTTTACAGGATGGTTTTTAGATACGGCATGCATATTCAAAGCATCTGAAATAACTACGCCTTCAAACCCCATTTCTTTTCTAAGAACACCTTTGATTATCTCTTTTGAGATGCTCGATGAGATGGTTTTTCCGTTCGCCAAGGCAGGAACAGATAAGTGGCCTGCCATAACCGAATCAACGTCTTCGTCTATCAATTTTTGAAAGGGATAGAGTTCGTTCAGTACCAGTTCTTTTTTTGATTTATCGATTAGGGGGAGCCCTAAATGTGAATCGGTTGCGGTATCGCCATGCCCTGGAAAGTGTTTGATGCTTGTAAGAATACCTTCGCTCTGTGTACCTTTAACAAAGGCCATTGCTTTTTCGGCAACTTGAAATTTATCAGACCCAAAAGAGCGGTACCCGATTACAGGGTTATTGGGGTTGCTGTTGATGTCGACCACTGGAGCCAAGTTCCAATGAATGCCGGCTGCCCGACAATCTTGTGCGATATGCCGGCCAATTTCAAAAATCAGCTCATTATTATTTTGCATAGCGCCCAGGGTAATCGCATAAGGGTATCGTGGCGTATTTTCAACCCGCATGACCAGGCCCCATTCTGCATCAATGCTTATCAAAAGGGGGTATTTGGCAGCACTTTGATAACGTTTGATGAGTGTTTTAGGGTCTCAAAACTATCGGCATTGAAGATGACTTCTTTTTTACCTTCGAAATTGGTCGCAGCACTCGCCCTACTGTGAAAAAAACAGAGACCGCCAATACAATGCTCTTGTATCGCTTTTTCGAGTTTTAAGATTTCTTCTTCTGTATCGTTGATGAAGGCAGCCGGCATGAACAATTGGCCCGTTTTTTCAGATGAAGAAAGGCTTTTGTTCGCTTGTTGGTATGAAAAAACACTATTCATCGGTAGCTTTTGTTTTTTTGCCGAAATCTGCGGGGTATTCAATATATTGCAGCAATAATAAGGCAGGAAGAGCGGCTATGACCACCCAAACAAAGAACCCGCCATAGCCCAACCATTCTTGCATATAACCACTTATCATGCCCGGAAGCATCATTCCCAAGGCCATAAAGCCTGTTGCAATGGCGTAGTGCGAGGTTTTCGATTTTCCTTCGGCAATGTAGATCAGGTACATTAAAAAGGCGGCAAAGCCGAAACCGTAGCCAAATTTTTCAAAAGCAATGGTTGCAGTCACCATGACTATGTTGGTTGTTTTTGTCAATGCGAGTATCGCATATAGAATATTAGGTACATTGAGTGACAATATCATGGGTAGCATCCATTTTTTTAGTCCATCCCTAGAGATCAGGATACCGCCAATGATTCCACCAATGGTCAACATGATAACACCTATGGTGCCAAATAGAATACCAAGCTGCTGTGTTGTATACCCTAGGCCACCATCAATCGGGTCATCAAGTAAGAAGGGCGATGCCATTTTCACTAATTGTGATTCTCCCAAGCGGTAGGTCAAGATAAATACCAAGGCAATGCCGATATGGGGTTTTTTGAAAAACGAGGAGAATATCTCGAAAAAACCGACAGGTTTCTCAGTGGTTTTTGGTTCTGAAGATTCATATTTTGGGGTCACAAAGAAGTTAGATGCCGTCAATGCCAACATTAAAAAGGCCGCTGCGGTCATGGTGATGCTCCATGCTTTTGTACTATCACCGTATTTTTGTTCTAAAAAACCCGCACCGAATACAATAAGTCCCTCTCCGGTTACCATTGCCAATCGGTAAAAGGTGCTGCGCATACCCACAAAAAAGGACTGCTTTTTTTCGGTCAGCCCTATCATATAATACCCATCTGAGGCGATGTCGTTGGTAGCCGAAGCGAAGGCGGCCATCCAAAAACAGGCTAGGGTAGTGGTAAAGAACATATTTGTGGGTAGCGTAAGGCCAACACCTAAAAGTGCTACTGAAATGACCAGTTGCATGCCCAAGAACCATTTCCGCTTGGTGCTTTTCAAGTCAACAAACGGACTCCATAACGGTTTCAGTACCCAGGGCAGGTACAACCAACTGGTGTAGAGACCTATGTCAATATTACTTACACCTAGTTTTTTGTACATAATCACAGAAACGGTGACCACTAAAACATATGGCAGCCCCTGTGCAAAATACAGTACGGGCACCCAGGTCCAGGCTCCTTTATCTTTTTGTACCATTTAAATTGGTTTATTGTTCAAGTACTTTGGTAAATATATGTCTTTGACGGATTTTGCTAAAGCCATTATGATGTTTTTTTTTGCTCACATGCTAAAGCATGTGGCAATTCCACTGCCGGCCGGGCAGGTTTAACCGGACAGTACTGATTGAATTTGAGGTTTTTACTTTTTGAAATTTGATGCCTCGTATGCCTGTCCGTGCCGTTCAGGCAGGCTTGCATCGAGGTAGTTCATTTTCCTGAAGCTTGATTAGAATTGAAAAATGTCTTTTTAGAAGCATACTTCTTACTCTTGCGAGGGTTATTATCGCTCTAAAAGTAAGGGTGTAGTTCGTCGATAAGCAAATAAAAATCAACGAATTGTAGACATTTAACAACGTTTTTTCTTCCGTTTACCACTAAAAAATCTATTTTTACAACATTGGCGCAATATTTTTATTGATGTCAAACGTATTTTAACTAACTTTAACGAGGAAGACACCCCGTAAAACTCAAAAAAATGCCATTTATAGAAGAAAGCGATTTACTTGAATTGCATAAAAATGTCGATAAGTCGCAAATAATCAATGAGCGACTTCTTGATCAGATAAAATTCAAGAACAAAGAATTGAAAAGAAGTAAAATTCAACGAAATGTGTTAGCAGGTGTAACAGGCCTTTTCTTGGTAGGTGCACTGGCAATAACTTCATATACGGCGGGCTTTAGTAGTAATTCAAATAGTATCGGTAATAATAACCTACTAGTTTCGATTGACAGTCTTGAGGTTATCAAAACACGTATTGACAACCTAAAAGAGCAGAATGAGGAGCTTAGCTTGGTTAAGGAGTTTTATCTAGCGAAGAATTTCTTGGAAAAGGAAACCATATATTCAGTTCAGGTAAAATCATTTGTTGACAATAATGTTACACTGGCATCAGCAGCTTTGACCAATACGTTGTTTGTAAAGACCAATCCCTTTTACTCCTATTCATTAGGTAATTTTGAAACCTTGAATGAAGCCCGATTGTTTAGAAAGCAATTGGTTGATATTGGTTTTGATGATGCTTTCGTCGCTTCCTATAAAGAAGGTAAAAGAATACAGATTGAAGACCCCTATTAGTTTTGCCCAAATTGAGTGCATGGCTAAATGCAGCAAGGCTAAGAACGTTGCCCCTATCTGTTTCAGGCGTTCTGGTCGGCACCTCCCTCGCTAATTCCCATGAAAAAAATAACCTACTAATACTAATACTCGCTTTGCTTACAACAATACTCTTTCAAATCACGTCTAACTTTGCCAATGATTATGGTGATGGGGTGAAGGGAACGGACAATGAGGATCGTATAGGTCCTAAACGAGCCTTGCAGAGTGGTTTGTTGTCAAGAAAAGAGCTGAAAAATGGTATAGTGATTTCAATGGCCTTAAGCCTGTTTTTTGTGATATACCTGTTATACACCGCTTTTGGTAGTGCGTACATTGGTTATTCACTGTTTTTTTTAGCCCTTGGTATAATTAGTATTTGGGCAGCAGTGCGATATACCGTAGGAGCCTCAGCATACGGGTACAAAGGGTTTGGTGATATTTTTGTTTTTATTTTCTTTGGATTGGTTGCTGTCTTGGGTTCGATGTTCTTGTACACCAAATCTTTAACAGGTTTTGCTTGGTTGCCAGCGGTGACCATTGGCGCTTTAAGTGTTGGCGTATTGAATTTAAATAACTTGCGGGATTATGAGTCGGATAAGAAGGTGGGTAAAAACACACTTATCGTAAAAATGGGATTTGGTAATGGTAAAAAATACCATTATTCATTAGTAACAATCGCTTTCGTTAGTATGTTGGTTTTTATCATGGGTAATTTTACCAAATGGTATCATTTCGTTCCTTTAATAGCTTTCATTCCTGTATTTGCCCATTTGATTAAAATGTACAGAACCAAAGCACCTATCTTACTAGATCCCGAACTTAAAAAATTGGCATTGAGTACATTTCTATTGGCCATATTATTTTATATCACGTATAATTAACTATATGATTTTAAAGTATAACCATCTAAACAACCACAATTTTGGAACAAGCAGTTAAAATATTAATCGTAGAAGACAATGTCATCATTGCAGACGATATGCAATCTATGCTCGAAGAAATAGGTTATGAAATTGTCGATAATGTTATCGTTTATGAACAAGCGGTAGAAGTACTGAAAACCCAACAAGTAGATCTGGTTCTGATCGACATTATTCTTGCCTCTGACAAGACTGGTATTGATTTGGGCAAACATATTCGCGAAAACTATGATATACCTTTTATTTTTGTCACCTCGAATTCAGATAGGGCCACTGTTGAAAATGCCAAAACAGTTAAGCCCAATGGGTATTTGGTAAAACCGTTCGAGCAACAGGATCTATATACTTCAATTGAAATTGCACTATCTAATTTCATATACGGTACTGGTGACGGAAAACCTGAAGGTAATGTTAATGAAGAAGAAGTTGTTACATCGAATTCAGTTCTGAAAGATTCGATTTTTGTCAAAAAGCAACATTTGTATTACCGTATTCAATTTGGTGACATTCAGTATATCAAAGCTGACAATGTGTATTTAGAGGTCCACACAGTTGATAAAAAGTTTTTGGTGAGATCCCCATTAAAAGATTATTTACAAAAACTACCACCAAAAAAATTCTATAGGGCGCATAAATCATACATCGTAAATGTGGATCATATTGATGCAATCAATTCTAAAGACATCATGATCAACAACAATCTGATACCTATATCTAAAGACTTCAAAGAGTTCATTATTTCTGCAATGAACTCATAGGGTAGTTTCAATATTTGATAGTGGAATACAAGAGGCGTTCAATGTTACATTTTTGAGCCAATCTTAGGGTAAATTTGGTGATTCAATGCCTCAGTTTACTATTGAACTGAAGATGAGTTTACGCCAATGGTAAATTAAAAAAAAGTGCCCACGCCCCCCCATGAAATAGGTACTTTTTTATTTTCACCACAAAAATGGGCTATTACACAACAATATTCAAAGAGTTTGAATTCTATGTAATATTTTTGGATAGCTTGTTCAAGGTGTTCAAGCCTGATATTTGCTATGAATGAGGTTGTAAAGGTTGTGTGCTTATTGTACAGCTTTTTTATGACAGCCGTAAATCATATGGCATTTTTGTTTATGAGAACAACAGACAGTGCAAACCAACGTTTTGGTTTAAGTTAACCCGCATTATTCACGGGTTTTCGTTATGAAAAGTCAAAATATCAACCTGCCGGCAGGCACGGTAGAATTGGAAAGCACAGAGGTTTTTTAGTGAAGGAACTGTAACTCGATTTTGAGCTGAACAAATTTTGGGCATTTTCAATTATAGCGGGCATGTGCTGAGCATAGTCGAAGTATAGTTTGGCTTTGGAATAGAATATCCGTGAATAATGCGGGTTAAAAGAGTAGGGTCGTTGGGTTACTGCGGTTATTTGCCAAGACCAATTAATTAAACTAGTATCATGTCAAAATAATAATGAAACATTATATTTGTAGGTAATTTGTATATTTGCGTAAACTTCAATATGTCATGTTGAAAAAAATACATCTCACAAATAATGAGTACGATTATTTATTCAATTTTATTAAAACGGGGAAAAAGAGTGGCAAGGAATTAGAAAGGAGCTATGTTTTATTGGCCCTGCACAAGGGCAGGTCACAATCTGGG
>JAJRSY010000084.1 GCA_024278565.1 Bacteroidota bacterium | reverse complement strand
ATTAACAGTCCCGGAAGCGTCGCGGGAGACCCAAGGGTCACAGGACACCTACAAGCCGGCAGACCAGTTAAACCCTGACTCCACTAAAAAAAGCAAGGTTAGTTCAACGAATCAATATAATCATGAATCAGTTGAACACCCTCTGTATGAATCTGGGTAATGCACACAAGTGGCATTGAGGGGCCATAGGCAGGAGAAGTATTGACCCTATTTTTAATATCAGCCTTAAAACCATCAATATTACTATCGGCATATACGGTCTCATACCTTAAATCAGGTCGGCCGCCCATCATCTGCATATTGCTGTCATGCAGGCCACCGGGTTGGTGACAATGGGCACAGTTAACATCCATATACGCCCGAGCTCTTTCTTCCAATGTAAACGATGCATCGCCCCAAATTGGAAGGGTTTCGATTTGAGAGACCTCAGGTGCCCCGGTGAGCAGCCCTTTATCAATGAAATACTGTATTTGATTTTTTCCGTTATGCTCAAAGTTCATCGCCCTTAGTTTAGGCCCGATCGGTATGTTATCACCACTTTTTTCGTGGCACTGAACACAGTTGAGCATAATGGGAACCTTATAGTTTACAGATCTATTGGCTCCGTCATTGTCGATCCAATCTATATTTACTGTTGGCCCGTCCAGACTTAAATCCGCATCGGTCTGTTCATCGTTCCAAAGATAATTACCCATTTGCCAAGCCCCATTTTTCTTTATCAAGACCCTGGTCTCTATAATTTTTTTTCCCAAGGATGGATTTCTTTCATCATTAAAATAATAAAAGGTCTTGGCGAGAACCGTATTGTCAGGAAAAACAGGAAGCCCCTCGCCATTATACGTCATCTGCGTATTTTCAGGAAGTGCTATAGTACGTAATTTAATGGCATGATCAGTATATAGCTTCGTGGTCATGTTATACTCATGTACCGTTGAATTGAGCCTCAGGTCAGCTAGTGCACCTTTGAACAAAAGCAGCTCTGAAAGTTTGGGTGAAAATTCTGGTACGGCAAATACAGTACCATCTAAATAGGGGTCTGTATTATTCGAGATTTCAACACCATTGGCCACACCATCGGCATCACAATCAGCCGTCGACCATAAGGTATTGTTAGCATTATGACCTGTATAGCCCGAATCTTGTTTGGGATCACAAGGATCGTTCGGATCGGTACCCGCCACTTGTTCATCATTGTTGGTAAGACCGTCACCATCTGTATCGGTAACCTCGTCAACATAGGGGTCTGTATTATTTGAGATTTCATCGCCGTTGGTAATACCATCGGTATCGCAATCAGAGACCGACCATATTGTATTGGTCGAATCAAAACCAGTATACCCTGAATTCTGTGGTGGATCACAGGCATTGTTCTTGTTGGTGCCGTTGGCTAGTTCTTGTTTATCAAGTATTCCATCACCGTCGGTATCGGTATCGACCGCTACAATATTATCGTCTGATTTACATGAAACAAGACCAATGGTCAGAATAAAGAACAGTAAACTGAAGCTGCGAATCGTTTTTAATGATTGGCAACAACTAAAAGCATTTGAACTCATTATTTGAAGATTAAGGAGTCTCATAAAGCTATTTCTTATAAGTTTATATCACAAAATTAGATTGCCAAGTGAAATACCGAACAAATTAATAGACAAATGTAGAATATTCTCGATAAAAACCGTCTCTTTGGGCATCGAACAAATCACACATAATCAAAAATCGAACTTATAGGTAGCACCGCCCAAGACCTGAAAGCCCTGTACCTGAAAATTGGCCCACCTTTGGTAATTATTGTTGGCAATATTAATCGCTTTCAAAAAGATTGACAATTGATCGCTCAAGCGGTAGCCGATATGCGCATTGGCATCAAAATAACCATCAAGGGTCAAAATGGTTGCCGGAAAAGTCGAAGGCAAGCCACCCTGTATGGCTACGGTCGCTACATCTTTACGCTCGCCCACATAAAACAAATTGGCACCCATATACCATTTCTTTCCTATCTGATAGTCCATAAACAAAGAGCCCGTTAGTTCGGGCAGGTTCCAGGCCGGGTTATTGGTCTCGGTATTGTAATTAAAGTATTCTCCATTAATGCCCAAGGTAAAATTACGGTTGACATCTACATTCAACTCAGCGAAAACCCCCAATGTCTTTACATCATCATAGAAAACCTCAAAAGAATTACCATAATAATACCCTTTTTCATCGGTTCGAAATGCGTTCAACGGGTTGAGCTTAAACAAAGGCTTCCTGTTTTCTGCGGTATAAGATCCTTTTATATTATAACTTAAATTGGGCAACAACTGCCCTTTCAAGCCTATATAGGCATCATATTGTTGATCTGTTGGCACTATGGCCAATGTTGGCGACACAAACGGATTCTCACCTACAAGGCCGTAGTAAGAGTTCTGTTTCAGTTCACCCTCTATTCCCCCGTAAACAATGGCGAACTCGTTCAATAAGCGGTATGAGGCGGTAACCGCAGGGTATATATAAAAATTACTATCACTACGCTCACCGTCCAAACCGTAGACCAGGTTCACCCCCAGATTCAATGAAAGGTCGTCACGCAATAGAGTAAGACTTGGGTTGACACCCACCTGTAAATTACTGTATTTTATACCCACGGTATTGTCCGGATCATTAATAATATTGTTCTTAAAACTCCCGTTCACATAATCTACCTTAAAAGCGAGACCAAAGGTTTCTTCTGCCACCGGAAACTCAAAAGAAGGTTTGAATATCGCCCTGTTCTCCCCTGATTTCACGGCATCCCAAAATCTACGGTATTTTAACTCGGCACTTTTGAAGAACGATTCCTCAAAATTCAACTGCCCACCTACTTCACCCATAAAATAGTTTTGACGTGCATCTATTTGATTTACCGTAACACCATTTGGCGGAGCATCAAAAAAACCTTCGGGCGTACCATACCAATTGTACAATTGGTGCTGAAACCCCACATCGGCACCCCAATTGAAATCACGACCTCTTTTCGAATAGGATCCTTCGAGTTCACTGTTTGAATAGATATTATCGATCTGCACATCATCAAAATCACCCCGTGAAGAGTTGTGTTCAAGCCCGACTGTAAAACCCGATTCACGATCAATGGTTCTACTGGTATAAAATTTGGCCAGTACATTGGCCGGGTTGCCGCCCCCGCCTGATGCGTATGAATTGTACAATACGGGGGGGGGGGTCTTTTTTACCGTTGAAGCCTTGCCCTTTGCCGGCGTAAAGGTAGAGGCCACCGGAACCGAAAATATACTATAATCGACCTTTTTCTTTTGAAGGGCGATCGAATCATTAAGGTTCGGCATTGATTTGATCTTAAAGGCATCTGAAATGGTAGGACTGTATGCCTTGGTGACGGTCACCGTCTCTGTACCAAGGTCGGTAGAATCCTTAACCTGTGCCCGACCAGTTTGGGCAAGACCTAAAAATAGAATCAAAAAACTGATAATGTGCTTGTACATATAGTGTTCTTTTGTCCGAAGATTTCGGATAATTCTTTTAATAACCATTTTGTCTTACAGATGAATTGCTACGCGCTTCCTTGGCCTTGATGATCGAAAGCTCTCCTTTGGCCTCTGCAACAATATCGGGGTACTGGCTAAAATTGGTGATCACACTTTCAAGAATATAGGTAGCTTGGTAGGCATCGCCCAAAACGTAATAGTTTTTTGCCATGATAACCAACCCTTTACCTCCCCATTCTTTATAACCGGAATAGTCTTTCGCCAATTTCTGCACCGATGTGCTTGAAGCTTCATGCTGCCCTTCTTGATGCTTGAAATACGCATCATAGTACAATGCTTCTGCCGCAAGTGACCCGGTAGCTATTCTCAATACCTCGGCATAGGCCTCTTTTGCCAGTGCCCCGTCATCGGTTTTAATTGCGGAGCGTGCTATCATGGTCTGTGCATCGCTCTTTATTCGGTTATCAATAGTGGGTACGGCCAATACTTTTTCAGCATATAAAATGGTCTTTTCGTAGTTCTTTTGTCCGTAGTAGCCCTTCATCAAATTCGACTGGGCAAAAATCCTATTTTGCTGAATATCCGCCTGATTCTCTAATCGTTCAAGATAAGGGATCGCCGTTGTATAGTCTTTATTGCTAATGTACACCTCGCAGACCCGTGTCAAAGCCTGTTCGGTAAATTCGCTGGCGCCCCTATCGGCAACGTACTTAAAGTAGGGCAATGCCGTTTTTTTTTGTCCTTTTGCAAAGTAAAGTTGGGCCAGATTGAAGTTGGCCTTTACCGCATGTAAACCGTTGGGGAATTGTTTGATATAATTAACGTAGCCTTTGATGGCAGCATCTTTATTGCCTTCCAAATTCTGTTTATCGGCAGATTCAAAAGTGGCATTGTCCAGTTCGGAATCGGTTACCTCAACGAAATCGAGATCACGGGCCCATTCGGCATATTCGTTCACACGGCCCAGATCAACATAGACCAATTTTGCCGTGGCAACCGCCTGTATGGCTTCTTGTGTTTTCGAATAGTCACGGGCAATCGTTTTGAACTTGGCCAGTGCCTGTTCGTTTCGTCCGGCATTGTAGTGCACCAAGCCTTGTCGCATTATGGCTTGGGGCACCAATGAGCTGGCTCTATATTCAGTGATTAATTTGTCATACGTTTGCAGTCCCCTGTTTTCTTGGCCGTTTGTGATGAGCGTGTTCGCCAATTCGAACAGGGCATCGTCTTTTAGGGTAGATTTGGGGTATTTGGACACGAAATTTTCAAGTTCTTCGATTTTAGTAGCACTTCTGCCCACAAAACCATAGCTCAATGCCTTTTGAAAAGCCGCATAGTCTTTTTCGGGCCCCTTTAACGCTAGTGATTTGTTATAGGTCTCAATGGCAGGCCAATATTTACTGGTCACAAAATAACTATCGCCCAATCGCAGGTACCCATCGTTCAGTTTTGCAGTATCATTGGTTCCTGAACTGGTAAATTCATTGAAGTGCGTTATGGCATTTTTATAATCACGCAACTTAAAATAGGTATATCCCAAATTGTAGTTCAGGTCTTTGTACTCTTCGGTCGACTTTGCCGTTGGGTTCCTTTGAAACTCCAAAAAACCACTCAATGCGGCATCAAATCGGTTCAACAAATAATTCGATTCACCCAACCAATAGTTGGCCCGTGCTTTAAAAATGGCATCTTCGGCATTGTCCAACGATTTTTTAAAATGCTCTGCCGCAGCCCCGTAATCGGCATCAATGAACAATTCGACCCCTCGGTAAAAGGCTACTTTTTGATAGGTGGCCTTACTGGCAAAGTCCTTGTTTTTTTCCAAGAGCTCCATCGCACCCTCAAAATTCTTTGAGGTGATGTACGAATCTACTAAAAGGGCCTTCATTTCAGTGGCGTTCGCACTGTTCGGATAGTGCTCCAAATAGGTTGAGATCACTTGGGGAACCGGCTCGTACGGATTTCCTATCTCATAGCTCAATCGGGCATAGTTCAAATAGGCATCCTTTTGGATTTCGGTAGAAAAATCCATTTGGGAGGCATTTCGAAAGGCATTCAGGGCTTCCTGTTTTTTATCCAACTTTAAATAACATTCCGCCAAATGGTAATAGGCATTTTGCGAAACGCTGTTCGTGCCGCCGATAATTTTGTTGAACTGTTGGATGGCATTGGCAAAATCACCTTGTTTGTAATAGCTATATCCCAACAAGTAATAATCGGTATTGCTCCATTTACCCCTTTTTCCCTTATAATCCTCTAAATACGGAATGGCATTGGCGTACTGATTCAGGTTGAAGTAGCTTTCACCAATGATCTTACTGAGCTCTGATTTTTCTTTTCGGTCGCCCTTCGCCATCTGCTTTTTCGCCAAGGCAATGGCCTCTTCGAACTTGCCCAATTTGAAGTTAATATCGGCCTGGTAGTAGCTCATTTTCTCCTCTAGGATCTCAGGGTCTGTAATTTCATCAAAGCGTTCATTGGCCTCTTGGTAGTCGTCACGTTGATACGATATATATCCCAGGTAATACTTTGCCTGCGATCCGTAAACGGGCGAATCGGCCACTTTATTCAAATACCGCTCAGCCTCTTTGGTTTTTTTTGACGCAAAAAGGGAATAGCCATAGTTAAAATTGAACCTGTCCATCTCATTGCGCGAGAGTGCCTTTTGATCTACTTTATTGTACCACTTCAGGGCATAGGGGTATTTACCCGTTTCAAAATAATACTCGGCCACATCGGCAAAGGCAGAATTACGTTTGGTAGAGGTTGGGTATTTTTCGACAAAATCCTCCATGAGGTTGTCGGCCCCCAACTGGTTCAGCCGTACTGCGGCATTTGCCTCATAATAAGCGCTATTTGCCTTAGTCTCTAAATTACGGGTGGTGTTCTTGACCTTACCAAAAATCGTCTGGGCAGCTTGGTACTGTTCATTGTTGTACAGTGCCAGGGCATCTTGGTATTCTTTTTGTTCGTGGGTATAAATTTTGGTTTCTTGGGAAAGCCCTAAAAAAACCATCCCTAGAAAAAAGGGAAGTATTACGGATATTTTTTTAAACATAGCGTTCTAACTATTTACTAACTTAGATAACGTCAAATATCGTACCTAAGTATATTTGGCTATATCAAAGGAAAAGATTTTTGAAAAAGCTTCTTCTATATCTCCCATAACTTATTACTTTTATATCAACAATTACTGTTGTCCGGGAAAAGATACAAGACCGCCCTGCCGGCCAGGCAGGTTCGTTGAAAGAACAAAGAATAAAGACTTGACCTGCCTGTCCGGCCAGACAGGCAGGTTTTAATCGGACAACAGTAATCAACACT
>JAJRSY010000004.1 GCA_024278565.1 Bacteroidota bacterium | reverse complement strand
TGAACTGGTTCATGGTACTGGAACGCATAAAGAACGACGGCCAACGGCTCAAGGCCTTCGCATATTATGCCTTCGCCGGACAGTCCGCATGGGAGATATGGCGAACCGGTTCTAATTCAGTCATATTATAGAATATAGCCAAGAAATACTATCTCTCACTTTGTCAGCGGTAATAAGTGGCTGTAACACTTGGTGTCTGATTGAAGAATTCGGAAAATTAAAGATTGATTGGCTGCGCAAATACCACCCCTATAAATCAGGCATACCCTCCCACGATACATTAGGTGCTTTTTTTAGTGCCTTAGATTCTAAAAAATCCGGAGAATGTTTTATCAATTATGCGGTATCAATAGCTACTCATACTAGCGGAGATGTTATAGCGTTAGATGGAAAAACGGTTCGAGGAGTTGGTTCAAAAAGCAGTAAATATCCAATCCATATTGTTTCTGCATTTTGCACCAAAAACCGTTTGTCTTTGGCGCAAGAAACAGTTAATGAAAAAGAGAACGAGATTGTAGCCGTTCCTAGGCTCCTAGAATTAATTACCATAAAGGGCTGTATCATTACAATAGATGCGATGGGTTGTCAGAGAGGAATTGCCGAAAAAACCAGAGCAAGAGAAGCCGATTATTTGTTGCAGGTAAAGGGAAACCAAGCAGAATTACAAGAACAGGTAATCAAAATTTTCAATCGAAATACAGATAGAGAAACCACAATTACACATGATCGTGATCATGGTAGAATTGAGAAAAGGGTTTGTGAAGTAATTAATGATTTAACCTTTTTAGATGGTGAAGAAGTTTGGCGTGATTTAAGAACAATTACAAGAATAGAATCTTACAGAGAGGACAAAAGGACTGGGAAATCTTCAAATAATTTCAGATACTACATTAGCTCATTGCCCATGAATGTTAAACCCATAAATAAATCTATAAGAAGCCATTGGGCTATAGAAAATAATTTACATTGGAATTTAGATGTTATTTTTAAGGAAGATGGACAACTTAAAAGAAAAGGGGATTCGGTGAAAAACTTTAATATGATTACAAAAGTAGCTCTAGCGCTAATAGATAGTGAAAAATCAACCAAAAAAAACCTAAACCGACTAAAAGGTTTAAAGCAGCTATAGATGACCATTACAGAGAATTGTTGATGAAAATCTAAATGCGAATTTCCTGGGTATAATGATAGTATTTCCGACCGTAGATATTTGGGCTATGCCACTTCTGAAGATGGCATCAACTGGGAACGCTATTCAAAGCAACCTATTTTACCTGAAATATGGACAGAAGACGTACATGTTGTAAAATATAATGCCATGTACTATATGTTGGCCGAGGGTAAGAACGATATTGCCCACATGCTAACTTCCCCCCGATGGTATCTCATGGACCTCCCAGGAAAACCTGACCATTCTCAAGGTCAATGGAGAGCCAATAAGTGCAGGGTCCTATGGCACACCTACGGTTTGGATCGAAAATGATAAAAAACATCTTTTTTATGAAAGGGATGATTTGGGAATATGGCTCGCCACTTCAGAAGATTTCAAGACCTGGACCAATGTGCAGGATGAACCTGTACTGGAGATGGGGCCGTAGCGGCAAACCAAATAGTCAAATACAACGGAAAATATTATATGTACTATCACGGCTCTTCAAATCCTGACTGGATGGATCCCGGTGTTGTAGCGTTGTGGACCTCCAATGTGGCCATGTCCACCGATCTGGTGAACTGGGTAAAATATCCCGATAATCCCATTGTGGAGGGCGATCATTCGAGTCCCGTATTGGTTTTTGACGAAAAGGAATATAAGCTGTACACCATGCATGACAAAGTATGGCGCTATGATGCTATTAAGTAGGGTGGGGTATCGCTGAAAAGACGATCTTACCCATACAACCTGCCTGCCTGTCTGCAGGATAGTGGTAGAACCAAACTAAATATACAATGACCCCCGTCCTGCTTTTTGAAATAAGTCGCCAACGGGAAGTTTAGTTTGCCAAAACACCTCGCTCAGCCCTCTTGCTTATATTGGCCCAGTATCCAAAATAGATGTTTTAATAACTGACAGGGGCATAAGTAATGAGCAAAAAACATCATTTGAAAATATTGGGATCAAAGTGGTAATCGTATAGAGCCGGTTGGTTTGTCCAGTAAGAAGATTGATTGGTTCCGAAAATAGTTCAAACCGTGCTTTTCTGGCAAGCTCGCCCACCTCCTACGGTCTTGAATATATTTCTTTTTCGCTCCTGTCGGAACGTGCGCTCTATGGCGTATCTTTGTTCAAAATTGGTCTGTTTGTATCCCATGGGGCAAACTTGCTTGCCAACTGGCAGGTAGTTGACCTTTTTGAGAACTCCCATCAAATACCCGTACTGGCAATTGAATTTAAGTGGATTTAAAAAAACACATCAGAGATATTGTAGACTTTCCCCGAGTTGGCATTGTCTATAAGGACATGACCCCAATTCTAAGTGATGTAATGGCTATGAAAATGACTGTGGAAACCCTGTTGAAAATGGTCTCCGACCAACATATCGATATAGTGGTGGGTATTGAAAGTAGGGGTTTTTTCTTTGGTCCGCTGCTGGCCTCAAGACTAAATGCCGGTTTTGTGCCCGTTCGCAAAGCAGGTAAACTGCCCTCTACAACAATTGCTGAAGCCTATGATCTCGAATATGGTACGGATACGCTTGAAATACACGCTGACAGTATCAAAAAAGGGAGTAAAGTATTGGTTCATGATGATGTTCTGGCTACTGGCGGAACTGCAAAGGCGGTATGCCGTTTGGTAGAAAGATTGGGAGGCGAAGTTGTACAGTGCAACTTTTTGATCGAACTTGATTTTTTACAGGGAAAAGAAAAATTGGATGGGTATCAGGTGAAATCGGCCCTTCATTACTAACCAAATATGGGGTGATTTAGTGTCTTGGGCTTTTTGTTCTTTACCAGACTCTTGTTGGTATGGTTGATGTTGTGGAAAAAACAATTTTTCAATCATCACTTTACGAAATATTAAACTCTATAAATTGAACTCATCTTGAGTTTTAGGGCTTGTTACAAAAGGTTTTAAAATATTGTGGATTTCTTTGTTTTGATGACAAAAAATTGAATTTATTGGCGTTTAATAAGGAATAATTAGGGCATTAATTTTTTATATATCTTAATATCAAATAGTTATAATTTATTGTAACTATTCAGGTACTAAAGTAGCAATAGTTTTAAATGCATCAAGAACGTTTGTTCCATTTTTAATGCATGTATCTGTAACGGATCTTATCACGGCATATATTTGAGCACCTTTCTCGGTTTTGAATTGTCCTGAAACCTGCCTGCCGGCAGGCAGGCTTTCTGCCTGCCCGTCCGGCAGGCGGGTTTTACCTTTACATTTCTTATTGCGCGCTCTGAAGCATTGTTGTCGGGAGGCACATTCCGGTAATGAAGAAAGGTGAAAATACAGTTTTGATATTTGACCATTCTCCTATAGAAAGCATAAAGTTTCCTATGCTCTTTTTCTGGAGGTTTTTCTAATAGGTTCTTTGGTTTTTCTAGAATTACGTCCCTATCCGGTATTGGATGATCATACTGGTTTTGGTTTAGTTCCTTTTTGAGTACAATGCCCTGGAACAATAGATTTTTAAAAGCCTTTGCCCATTTAGAGTTGTAGCTTTGTTCAATAAAAATGAGTTCTCTCAGTAAATGTGCAAGACACAATTGGTGTGTACTGCATGGTGTTTCAAAATGGGAAGACCAGCAATCACTTACTGATACGGCATCTTGAAAACCCGAAGGAAAATTTACTTTGATAGTTGCGACTCCTCGGTTTTGAGAAAAGACAATATAGGTTACTAGTTTACTTTGCCAAGTCCAGAACCAATTTAGGCCTCCATTAATTCTAATGCCCGTTTCATCCGTCCCTACCACTTTTTCAGCAGCTACTCTTTCTTTGATGAGTTGATAAGCAGGTGCGGCCTTTGAAGCAAAAGCACTCACTATATT
>JAJRSY010000083.1 GCA_024278565.1 Bacteroidota bacterium | reverse complement strand
TATCAATAATACTGTTTAGGACAGCACCTGATATTTATAAAAAACATAGGGGGATTGTTTTGGGAAATGAAGAAATATAAGCTGTAAAACCACTAATCACGGTGATTATATATTCCATCAAAATCGTTTAGGACGCCATTGGTGTCGAGAAACGGTTCCCTCCCTTCGGGGGAGGGTTAGCCTGCCTGCCGGACAGGCAGGGGTGGGGACGGCTCCAAAGTGAAACTGTCCATATCTGTTCAGTTTAGGGAAATTTGTCGTGCACCCCTTTCTTTTAGCGACATACATTTAATTCGTTTCTTCGTAAATGCCTTACAAGCAAAAAGCCCCAACGGTAACCGTTAGGGGCTTTAAGTATTTATTTTTATGTAAAGAGATTACCCTTTTACACTCGCCAACTTAGCGTTTTTAATACGGTTCAATTTTAGGTCTTGTAAGACATTTACCGCCTCTTCAACATAAACGTCTTTCGCCAAATTCTGATGCCAGCGATCTCTTTTTTCTCGTAAGACGGAGTCTTGGGCAAACAGTTCTTTTTCATACTTCAACGACTCGAAAGTGAGGTGCGAATCATAATTGGTCATTTTTTTGAAATAATCTGATTTTTCTTTGACTTTTTCAACTTCAATCTTATACGCCTGGTAATTCAACGAAATAACAGCCTCTTCTTGCTGCGACTGGATCCACCGTGCATTTTCGTCGATCAGTTTTATCTGCGCGTTATTGGCTATTCTTTTGGTACTATTGGCTATGATCTGCTTGTAGTCGATATGACCGCCCCATGAGCTGTAATCGGCTGGGGTTATTTTATCCCATTTCAAGGGGTTCGCCTGGTCCCGTTCGCCAATATCGATATAACTGTACCTGTCCGGCACTACGATATCGCTATGTACACCCTCCAATTGCGTAGAACCGCCATTGATCCTATAGAATTTTTGGGTGGTCAATTTTATGGCGCCTAGATTACCGTGCTCGTTACTTCGAACGATATTGTCAAGGTCGATCACGTTCTGTACGGTGCCCTTACCGAAGGTCTGTTTGCTTCCTATCACCACCGCTCTTTTATAATCTTGCATAGCGGCCGCCAATATCTCTGAGGCCGAGGCAGAAAGCTCATTGACCAGAATTACCAAGGGACCATCCCATTGAATACGTTCGTCCTTATCATCATACACTTCTTTGCCCTTGCCCGATGACTGCACCTGAACTATGGGGCCATCTTTAATGAAAAGTCCGGCCATTTCGACCACGGTCTTTAATGATCCACCGCCATTGTCACGTAGATCTAATATCAAGCCCTCAATACCTTCTTGCTTTAAACGCTCTATTTCTTTAGCTACATCACTTGCACAGTTGCGCTCACTGTAATCAGTGAAGTCAACGTAAAATTTAGGCAGGTTGATCAACCCGAATTTTTGGTCTTCTTTAATGATGTTGGCAGATTTGGCGAAAGACTCCTCCAATTCGACCACATCCCTGGTCAAAGAAATAACCTCTATGGAACCATCAATTTTACGTACGGTCAAATCCACTACGGTACTTTTAGGCCCCTTTATCATTTTAATGGCATCTTCTAATCGCATGCCCACAATATCAACAGACTCTCCACCCTCTTGACCTACTTTCATTATTATGTCACCCACCTCTAAACGGGCATCACGCCATACCGGACCGCCTGATATGATATCGACTATTTTAGCTCCTTCCGGCTTTTTCTGTAAGCGGGCACCAATACCCTCGAATTTACCCGACATACTGGTATCGAATTTTTCTTTTTCTTCAGGGGCAAAATAAAAGGTATGCGGATCGAACTCATCAACAATGGTGTTGATGTACTGAACGAACCAGTCTTTACGCTGAAGGTCATCGATAAAATCAAAAAACTCATCCAAGGTTTTTTGAGTGGACTCCCTTGCGGAAATCTCGGCCTCTGCCGAGGTCATTTCAACCTCATCTTCAGTATGGCCATGTTCTTTCGCCGTTTCGGCATCTTCATGAACATGTGCTATTTTAGAATCATAGGTGTTCAGGGTAGCGTATTTTAATTGTTGCCTCCAACGTTCTTTCAATTCATTTTTATTGGCCGCAAAAACCATTTCATCATATTCAATATTGATGTGCTCTTCTTTGGCATAATCGAAAGGCACTTCCAAAACTTCTTTATAAATGACCTTGGCATCTGCCATACGCTGCATCAAACGGTCATAAACAAGATTGAAAAAATCGATTTCGGTGTTTTGGATCTGATCGTCGATCTGAAATTTATGTTGCTCGAATTCAACGATATCCTCTTCTAAAAAATAACGTTTCGTGGGATCTAGAAGATCTATAAAATCTTCAAAGACACTTACCGAAAAGTCGTCATCAATGTCTTTGGGCTCATAATGCCCTTTTGCCAATACATAGGTGATCAGATCCAACAACAATTTGTCTTTATCGTCATTTTCAAAGGTTTTGTTGGTGAAACTGCAAGAAGCGACTGCAATAAGCAATGCCAATAAACCATAAGCCAAGTTCTTTCTCATAAAATAATTTTTACCGATTTTAAGGTAGATAAATATATTAAATCATGGTTTTCTCACGAGAAAACCATGATAAAAGCCTGTTTGTAACAGATTTCTCGTAAGGTAATGAAAAAACCATGCCAGTAGGGTAATGCTGTCATCATTTTTTTGCTATGTACAATAATGTCGACATATCTTTTTTTAAAAACGTATTTTTACCACATAAATTATGTGCAATGTCGAAACCTTTGATTTTGGTAACCAACGATGATGGTATTACCGCCCCGGGCCTAAGAGCATTGGTACGCTATATGAACGAAATCGGCGAAGTAGTGGTGGTTGCGCCCGATAGTCCGCAATCGGGTATGGGGCATGCCATTACTTTAGATACCGCCCTCTACTCGCAAAAAATGAAAATGGGTCTTGAAAATGGATCCAAGATGGAATACAGTTGTAGCGGAACACCTGCAGATTGTGTAAAATTGGCACTTCAAGAAATTTTGGACCGCAGGCCAGACATCTGTATCAGCGGTATAAACCACGGTTCAAATTCGTCGATCAATGTTATTTATTCAGGTACGATGAGCGCCGCAATTGAAGCCGGTATCGAAGGAATACCCGCAATTGGTTTTTCATTATGTGACTATTCTTGGAATGCGGATTTTAATGCAGCCGGGGCGGCCATAAAAAAAATTGTTTTAAAAGCACTTGCTAACGGTATTCC
This sequence comes from Bacteroidota bacterium, assembly GCA_024278565.1. Classification (GTDB taxonomy): domain Bacteria; phylum Bacteroidota; class Bacteroidia; order Flavobacteriales; family Flavobacteriaceae; genus Maribacter_C. The sequence goes on along the minus strand of JAJRSY010000083.1, from coordinate 27,128 downwards.
GCAAGGGGTGGTGCTGAACGTCAATATTCCGAAACTGGAAGAAAAGAATATCAAGGGAATAAAAATATGCCGACAGGCACGTGCCAACTGGAAAGAGAAATTCGACAAGCGCACCAACCCAATGGGCAAAGATTATTATTGGCTGACCGGAGAGTTCGAACTTTTGGACGATGGAAAGGACACTGATGAATGGGCCCTGGCAAATGGGTACATATCCATAGTGCCCACCCAGTTCGATCTGACCGCCCACCAAAGCCTTGTACAAATAAAAAAATGGGATTTAAATGCATAAAAAAGAACTATTGATCGGGTTTATAGTGGGTATCATTGCAAATACCCTTGGTACACTTTTGTATATTTTATTGTTCTCTGATAGGGGCATAAAAGACACCTTCGATGCCGCTATTCAACAAGACCACCTAGGTAGTTTGTTGGCTCTAGGGGCTGTTTTAAATTTAATCGTGTTCTTTTTGTTCTTGAAAATACGAAGAGACAACAGAGCCAAGGGCGTATTGTTCGCAACCATTATAACAGCTTTGGTGATTTTGTATTATAAGGTTTTTTAGTGAAATTCAAAATGCAAGCTCGAGCGCAAAATCAAACGCAAGCTCAAATCAAAACCAAACACAAACGCAAGCTCAAGCTCAAGCTCAAATCAAACGCAAACTCAAATCAAAACCAAACTCAAATCAAAACCAAACTCAAAACTCAAAATCAAAACTCAAATCAAATCAAATGTATGCGTAGAAGTGATTAATATGTAAGACCAAAAATTTGACCTTGAAGATAGATTAGTGGATTTTGCTGTAAGAGCGGCTATTTTTTGCAAAGACCTGCCCAACGATTCTGTAGGAGTGTACTATGGAAATCAACTACTACGTTCAAGTGGTAGTGCGGCTCTGAATTTTGGTGAACTACAAGGTGCAAATTCAGATAAAAATTTCATTCACAAAGCTAGTCTTAGCCTTAAAGAATTGAAAGAATCAAGGGTAAATCTAAAAATATTGAAAAAACTCGAATATGGAAATTTACAAAAACGTGAAAATTTACTAGATGATGCAGAGCAGCTAATTAAAATTATCGCAACAATAATAAAAAACAAGAAAGGATAATAATGCAAATTTCATCAAAGCCTTATAGTTTTGGATAATTAATCAAATAGAGCATAATTTTAAGCTTGAACCTGAGCTTGCGTTTGTGTTTGGTTTTGATTTGAGTTTGACTTGAACTTGAAAAATGAAATACTACATCATAGCAGGGGAAGCATCGGGCGATCTACACGGATCCAACCTTATCAAGGCACTTAAAACCATTGATGCCGACGCCAATATCAGGTGTTGGGGCGGTGATTTGATGCAGCAAGCTGGCGGCACTTTGGTCAAGCATTATAAAAAAATGGCCTTTATGGGCTTTTTTGAGGTGCTCTTGAACATTACTTCCATTTTCAAAAATATCAATTTCTGCAAGAACGACATTCAACAATTTAACCCTGATGTTATCGTTTTTATCGACTATTCGGGTTTTAACCTGCGTATTGCCAAATGGGCAAAAGAACATGGCTTTACTACCAATTACTATATATCACCTCAAATATGGGCCTCACGTGAAGGCCGTATCGCCAAGATAAAAAGAGACATTGATGCCATGTACGTCATCCTTCCCTTTGAAAAGGATTTTTATGAAAAAAAACATGGTTTTCCAGTTCATTTTGTGGGCCACCCCTTGATCGATGCCATTAACGATAGACCCGCCCTCGACGAAACACAATTCAGGACAGAAAACAAACTCGATAACGTAAAGCCCATCATCGCCCTTTTGCCCGGCAGTAGAAAACAAGAAGTACAGAAAATGCTTTCTTTAATGTTATCGGTCATCAACGATTTTAAAGATTATCAATTTGTCATTGCGGGTGCACCCAGTTTAGAAAAAAAGTGTTATACCCCTTTTTTAAACAGGCCCAATATTGGTTTTGTAACGGGCAAGACCTATGAGCTATTGAACATCTCACATGCAGCCCTTGTCACAAGTGGTACCGCCACTTTAGAAACCGCCATGTTCGGGGTTCCGCAAGTGGTCTGCTATAAGACCAACTGGTTATCGTACCAAATTGCAAAACGTATTGTCACTTTAGACTATATTTCTTTGGTGAACATCATCATGAAAAAAGAAGTGGTAAAAGAACTGATCCAGAGCGAGTTGAACACTAAAAACCTAAGGTCTGAACTTGAAAAGATCCTAGATGGCCCCAACCGAAAAACCCAGCTCAAGGCGTACCATGAACTTGAAGAAAAGCTGGGCGGTAAAGGAGCAAGCCAAAAAGCGGCGGAATTGATCGTAAAAAATGCTTAATTTTATCAAATCATATAAAAAACGAACCCATGATAAATAGAATAATGAAAACAGTACTTGTATGTACAATGCTTCTTTTAGCCTTGGGCTGTAAAGAGGAAACAAAAGAAATGACCACTATTTCCCCTGAAGAAATGACAACCACATCTAAAGAGCTCAATGATTGGTTTCAACAACAATGGGATGCCGAATTGGCACTATCACCCATGATGCAGACCTATTTGGGCGATAAAACGGACTATGGCAAATGGGACGATATATCGAAGGAAGCCGAAGAAAAAAAACTCGAACGCACCAAGATCCGCCTTGCTTATCTCAAAGACTCGATCAATGAAAATGTCTTGGACAAGGCCACCAAACTAAGCCACAAATTGGCCGTACAGCAGATGGAGAACGAAATTTCAGATTTCAAATACCGCTTGCACAATTACCCCGTAAACCAAATGCACGGCATACACTCACAAATACCCTCGTTTTTGATCAATATGCACCAAATTACCGATAAGAGCGATGCCGAAGCGTATATTTCAAGATTGAACGGCATTAACAATATGTTCGATCAGGTCATTACCAACCTCAAAGAACGTGAGGAAGCAGGTATTCTTCCCCCAAGTTTTGTGTTTCCGAAAGTGTTGGAATCTTGTAAGAATATTTTAATAGGACGGCCTTTTGACGAATCAAACAAACAAAGTACCTTGTTGAAAGATTTTTCAAAGAAGCTGGATGCTTTGGAGCTGGCCTCCGAAGAAAAAAAGGAATTGACCGATAAGGCATCGGCCGCCTTGATCTCTTCTACCAAACCCGGATTTGAAAATTTGATCGCTTTTCTAGAAGACCAGTCAAAAAGAGCCAACACCGATGATGGCGCATGGAAGTTTCCCGATGGCAGTGATTATTATAACAATGCTCTCGCAAGAACCACAACGACCAACATGACCGCTGATGAGATCCATGACCTGGGCCTATCCGAAGTAAAACGCATTCACGACGAAATGAACGCTATAAAAGAGAAGGTCGGGTTTAAGGGAAGCCTACAAGAATTCTTTACTTTTATGAAAGAAGACAAGCAGTTCTATTACCCTGATACCGATGAGGGTCGTGCGGCCTATATGAAAAAGGCGGTAATGATCATTGATAGCATGAAAGGTAGGTTGGATGAGCTGTTCTTGACCAAACCAAAGGCCGAGATGATCGTAAAACAGGTAGAGCCCTTTCGTGAAAAAGCGGCGGGAAAAGCCTTTTATCAGGCTCCGGCAATCGATGGTTCGCGCCCAGGTACCTACTATGCCAATTTGTACGATATCAAAGCAATGCCCAACTATCAAATGGAAGCCCTGGCCTATCACGAAGGTTTGCCCGGTCACCATATGCAACTTGCCATTGCCCAAGAACTCAAAGATGTACCCATGTTCAGAAAAATGGGCGGATACACGGCCTATAGTGAAGGTTGGGGGCTCTACACCGAATTCTTGCCCAAAGAAATAGGCTTCTACAGCGACCCCTATTCCGATTTTGGAAGGTTGGCCATGGAGCTCTGGCGGGCGTGCCGCTTGGTCGTAGATACGGGTATCCACTCCAAAAAATGGACACGTGAAGAAGGTATTTCTTATTATAAGAACAACACGCCGAATGCCGAAAGTGATGCCATAAAAATGGTGGAACGCCATATCGTTATGCCATCCCAAGCAACTGCGTACAAAGTCGGCATGAACAAAATACTGGAGCTCCGTGAAAATGCCAAAACCAAACTCGGTGATAAGTTCGATATACGTGAATTTCACGATGTGGTATTGGTCAATGGCGCCGTACCCCTGAATGTTCTAGAGGAAATGGTCGGGGAATGGATAACGGTGAAATCGAAGAACCTTGGTGAAACTTCTGATAAATAGGTCGTGTTAGGTGTTGGGTCATATTTTAGTTAACTGAGCGTAGTCGAAGTTTAGGAGTTTAGGAGTTTAGGAGTTTAGGAGTTTAGGAGAAGATAAAAAAAAATGTTCTCTCATGATGTGAAAAAATAGTCTTTTTTTTGTTGGGCGGAGACCTGCAAGGTTTGCGCTTGGCCGAAGTAGATGGGGAACCTTGTAGGTCTAAAAATGTTTGTCTTTTACTATGTCTTCGGTTCTCAACTACCCGACCGATAATAACAAAACGGCTTCTAAAAATAATTCTGTAATTTTGGTGTTCGGTTCTTTTTCAAGAACGACAAACATTTGGCCCATGCGCAAAATCATATTTCTATTTTTAGCATTGCAGATCAGCGGTTGTGGTATCGTAAAAAAGAAGACCACCTATAGCAACGAGCGTAAGATTACCGTCTCTTCGTCAGAGCCAAAGCCCAAAAGGCCCGTAAAAACCCCTAGAAAACGAACCCCGGCCACTACCCCATCGGTTGCGGATAATATTATCAGTACGGCACTTACCTATGCAGGAACCCGATATAAGTATGGCGGTACCACAAAAAGGGGAATGGACTGCTCAGGCCTTTTATATGTTGCCTTTGGCGAGCATAATGTTCAACTACCGAGGGTCTCTCGCGATATGGCGGAAGAAGGTAAGCGTGTAAAGATCAATAAGGTGGCCAAGGGCGATCTGCTCTTTTTCAAGACCAAAAAAAGGGGAAAACGAATAAACCATGTAGGCATGGTCGTCACAGTTGATGACGATGAGATCAAATTCATTCATGCCTCTTCTTCAAGGGGGGTAATCGTCTCTTCGCTAAGAGATGGGTATTGGAACTCCGCCTTTATAAAGGCCACTAGGGTACTGTAACCTGAATTACTCCGTTTTCCGTTTTGACCTAAGAAGAAAAACAGTCAAAAAAGTATTTAACAAAATTTATTGACGGTTTTTTGAGTAGATTAGAGTCAAAATATTGGCATGCGGCTCTTAAGATTCATTCCTATTAAGTTGACCCTTTTCCTGGTGTCGGGTATTTTATTGGGGCACTATGTGAATTTTGGCATGTTGCTTCCAATACTATTGACCCTTGTGGGCATCGCTTTTCTTGGTTTTTTGTTGTTCAAACAAACCCATCGAAAATCAATCGAATTTGGCATAACAGCGCTTTTTACTACCCTGTGTATTGGTGTTTTGGCGATTTCGCTCTGGCAGCCGAAAAATAAAACAAACCACTATACGCACCAAACTTTTCAAAAACGGCACACTTGGCATTTGAAGATTCGAGAGGTTTTAAAATCGAATGCTTTTTCTGACAGATATGTGGGTATTCTTCATGGTATGGATGACCAAAAAGTTTCAGGAAAGGTCATCTTGAATTTTTCAGTCGATACCGTAGTCCATAAATTTATGGTGGATGATGAATTGTTTTTCTATGGACAATTTGATTCAGTACACCCTCCTTTTAACCCACATCAATTTGATTACAAGGCCTATTTAAAGGGATTGGGCATCTACCACCAAATTCGGTTGAATACAGCCAATCATTTAATATTGGAGAATTCTTCTAAAACCATTTATGGGGTCGCTGCCGCCTTTAGAAATACAATAAGCACAAAACTTCGGGAAGCCAATTTCGGAAAAGACGAACTGGGAATTATACAAGCCCTATTATTGGGGCAGCGCAATGACATTTCGGAAGCCACTTACAATAATTACAAAAATGCAGGTGCGGTTCACATTCTGGCCGTTTCAGGTTTGCATATAGGTATACTATTATTGCTGCTAGAGTTTTTACTACAACCCTTAGAAAGACTGCCCAAAGGAAAAACCCTGAAACTCGTCACCATAGTCGCCCTACTCTGGGGTTTTGCTTTCTTGGCCGGTTTATCGGCATCGGTGGTCAGGGCAGTGACCATGTTCTCATTTGTCGCCTATGCCCTTTACCTGAACCGCCCCAGCAATACATTTAATATTCTGGCACTTTCAATGTTCACGATTCTTTTGGTGTTCAACCCCATGCTCTTGTTTCAGGTGGGTTTTCAAATGAGCTATACGGCGGTTTTTGCCATTGTTTGGCTGTACCCGATACTGCTACGTTTTTGGTCTCCCAAGAACATTTTTGTCAAAAAAGTATGGCAATTGCTCGCAGTAAGCATTGCCGCCCAACTAGGGGTATTGCCCATAAGCCTGTTCTATTTTCACCAGTTTCCCGGGCTATTCTTCATATCGAACCTATTAATCGTTCCCTTTTTAGGATTGGTTCTGGGAATGGGCATTCTGGTCATTGTACTAGCCTTATTGAACAGCCTTCCCGATTTTTTGGTCCATGGGTACAACGCCCTGATAAAATTGATGAACTCCGTCATTGAATGGGTGGCCCAGCAAGAAGAATTTGTTTTTAAGAACATTTCGTTTGATGGGGTACAGTTGATCTTGTCTTACATTATAATCATTGGCATAGTGGCCGCCCTTACCAAACCAAACTTTAAAAGAGCCGTAGCTTTTCTTCTGGGGATAATAGGATTTCAATTTTGGGTGACCCTCACGCGCTACCACACCCAACTTACCAATACCCTATTCGTTGCCCACCAAACTAAAAACTCGATCCTGTTGCACCAAAAGGGAGACTCTCTTAAAGTAATGACCTACAATGGTACAGTAACAAAAAGAATCGTCACCGACTACAAAGTAGCAAAACGCATCAATTCAGTAGCTTACCAACCATTGCAGAACAGCTACGAATTCGATGATGAAAAAGTATTCATAATAGACAGTTTCGGTGTTTACCCCCTGAAAAAAACAGATTATCTGCTCCTCACCCAATCGCCAAAGATCAATCTTGAACGCCTGTTGCGTTCGGTAAAGCCCAAACATATCATTGCAGATGGCAGTAATTACAGAAGTTATGTGAACCGTTGGAAAACGACCTGCGAGAAAAGAAAAATTCCCTTTCACTATACGGGCGAAAAGGGAGTTTATTATTTTAGGCGAAAGTGGGCACCCTAAGAACAAAACCTATCACTTGTTCAAATATTACAATCTTACTGATCTCATATACCCTGCTATAAAATCGAATTTAAATATTATGTGACAATGACACAATATTTAAATTCCTACTTACGTTGTAAGTGTCTTGAACGAATGTATTTTACATCACTATGCGCTGCCTAATTGCGCAACAAACACTTCCAAAGATGCCATATATAACAGAAGAAGGATTACAGGAACACAAAGAGCAAGTAACAAACCTTGAAGGTCAAGTTACAAATCTTGAAGAATTAAAAGAAATATCTGAACAGGGGCATCAGAGTACTATTGAAATGGCAAAACAAAACACAAAAAAATTCAAGACCTCTACAATTGTTTTGGGTGCTTTAGCAGTATTGGGTTTTGGAAGCACTTTCTACTTTATGAATTCCAATTCCGCCTCGAACATGATCAGCATAGAAAAACACGAGGAAGAAGTAAGTGTTCTACAAGAGAAAGTGACAAGCCTAGAAGAAAACGAAAGTTATGCTGATTCGTCATTAGATGATATAGAAACTTATGCTGTACAGATAGGTGCTTTTGAACAGAAAGATCTGTCTCTTTATTCAGATAATTTTGTTAATTTCAAAGAGATAAAGAAAGAAGAATACAATAAATATGCCCTTGGAAATTTCGAATCTTTTGAGGATGCAAAACTTTTTAGACAAGAATTGGTAAACCTTGGCTTTTCCGATGCCTTTATTGGAGCGTACCAAAATGGTGAGCGTTTAAGAATAGAGAAAGTCGAATAACACAAATACGTTATAATACTTTTTTTGGCACTAAGGGTTTGTTACAAAATAACCTATACATTTTGACTTGTTCTTTTGTCTTTAATTTGTCGTTAAAAAATATAACCGTAACTAAGGCTATGCTTAGACCTGCCTGCCGGCGAGGCGGGTTTTTTGTCTAAAATAAAAACAAAATTCCCCTGCCTGCCGGCAGGCAGGTGCGTCAACTCTGTACACTTTATTTTGCAACAAGCCCTAAGCTCTATTTTCACTGGGCGAAAAGGAGGTGTATTATTTTTGATAGCCGATATATTGTATTCTACACTACGTCATTCTTCTTTCGTTGTCTTCCGCACCATGGGTCAGAGCTTTTAATTTTTCAATAAATAACCAAATCAATATTCCAAAGAGGATACAAAAAACAGCTATTCCCGTAAAGACCGTAAACTCACCAAATTTTGAAGCAGATTCTCCTAACAGACCAGCCACTTTGTTGCCCAAACCAGTTGTTGCAAAATATAACCCCATCATTAAAGAAGCGTATTTAGCAGGTGCTAATTTCGTAACAAATGAAAGAGATACTGGCGACAAGCTAAGTTCACCAATCGTATGAAACAAATAAGCCAATACAAGCCAGTACATCGCAGAAGAACCTGAATTTTGATACTCTGCCGTAGCTGCCGTCATAAATAGAAACCCTAAGCCCATGATAACCAAACCAATAATCATTTTAAAGAGTGAAGAGGCTTCTTTGCCCTTTAGCTTTCGACTTGCCCAATAGCCAGCCACGAGTGTTCCTAGCGTGATAATAAAGAATGCATTAAGTGACTGAAACCAAGATGCTGGAACCTCCCAACCCATGAGCACCCTGTTGGTATAATCTTTGGCATAAAGGTTCATTAGCCCTCCTGCCTGCTCAAATGCCCCAAAAAATACAATTACCATTAAAAATGAAAGGATCAACACAATTACCCTATCCTTCTCAATTTTCGTCAATGGCCTTTTTAATGCTTCCCGATCCTCAGCATCTTCCGAACTGCCCAAATAATTCCCGACATTTTTTAAATACTTTTGACCAAGTACGAACTGAACAAGTCCAAAAAGCATACAAATACCTGCAAGACCAAACCCGTAATGCCAACCGTAAACTTCTCCAACATAGCCAACCATTAAACTAGAAAGAAAGGCACCTACATTGATGCCAATGTAAAAAATGGTAAAGCCTTTATCTCGCCTAATATCACCTTTTTTGTATAAGCCCCCAACCATGGTAGATATGTTGGGTTTTAACATGCCAACACCGGCAATGATAAAACCCAGACCCGTATAAAAAGCCCACATTTGTTCAATGGCCAAAACGCTATGCCCAATTACCAAAAGAATAGCACCAACGATTACTGATTTCTTTTGACCTAGAAACCGATCTGCAATGATACCTCCTGGTATTGACGCAACATAAACTAGCATTGTGTACCACCCATAAAGGGCGAGTGCCTCACCATTTGTCCATCCAAGGCCTGCATTTTGATCAGATATTTGTGTCACTAAGTATAAGACCAAAATAGCGCGCATACCATAATAGGAAAATCGTTCCCACATTTCGGTAAAAAAGAGAACATATAACCCTACTGGATGCCCCCATAATTCTTTTTGGTGTGGTAATTTAATTGAATCTGTCATAAATAATTAGTTATAGATTTTCCTTTATGAATTCGGTCATTTTGTTGAAAAGATGAATACGCGTATTACCGCCATAAATACCGTGGTTATTATCAGGGTAGATGGTCCATTCAAACTGTTTGTTCGCCTGTATCAAGGCTTCTGCCATTCGCATGGTATTCTGCACATGTACGTTGTCATCGCCAGAGCCATGTACCAAAAGGTAGTTGCCCTTTAATAGTTCAGGGTAGCTAAGCGGCGAGTTTTCATCGTAGCCGCTCGCATTCTCTTGCGGGGTCTGCATATAGCGCTCGGTATAAATGGTATCATAAAAACGCCATGAGGTTACGGGTGCTACGGCAATGGCAGTTTCAAAAACCTCGTTGCCCTTTAGAATACAATTGGTAGCCATAAAGCCACCATAGCTCCAACCCCATATACCCGTTCGTGCCTCATCAATATAGGGAAGTTCACTTAATTGTTCGGCTGCGGCAATCTGGTCTTCGACCTCATATTTACCCAGTTCTTTTTGGGTGATTTTCTTAAAATCACGCCCCTTGAAACCCGTGCCCCTACCATCAACACAAACTACAATATACCCTTCTGAAACCAGAATTTGATGCCAATAGTCATTGGCGCCCATCCACCTGTTCGATACATTCTGCGAGCCAGGACCGCTATATTGGTACATCAACATAGGGTATTTCTTTGAGGCATCAAAGTCTTTGGGCTTGATCATATACATATTGAGATCGTTACCATGTATTGAAATGGTAGAGAACTCTTTCTCTGACAATTCATACCCTTTCAATAAGGTCAAAAGCTTTTTATTATCTTTAATATCCTTTACTTTTTTCCCTGATTGGGCTTTGTGCAAGGTATATTGAGCTGGGGTCTTTGCGCTTGAATAGGTATTGATGAAATAGGTGAAATCAGCGCTGAAATCCGCAGCATTTTTACCTTCTACCACGGCCAAGGATTTTTTGTTCTTACCGCTGCTTGCTATACTGTAAACACCTCGGTTAATAGAGCCATTTTCGGTAGACTGGTAATATACACGGTCTTCATTTTGGTCATAGCCGTAATAGTCGGTCACTTCCCATTTGCCCTTGGTAATCTGGTTCATGGGCTTACCGTCTTGACCGTACAGGTAAATGTGGTTGTGGCCATCTTTCTCGCTCGTCCAGATAAAGTTGTCGTCTTCAAGAAAGGTAAGGTTGTCGGTAACATCAATATAGGCCTTGTCTTTTTCTTCCAATAATACGGAAACCGAACCATCGGTAGCATTTACGGCATATAATTTCAGGTGGTTTTGATGGCGGTTCAGTGTTTGTACACTCAGATGCCTCGAATCGTTCATCCATTTGATACGAGGAATGTAATAGGCATCGCCCAAGTCAATGTTCGATGTTTTTTTTGATTTCACATCGTATAGGTGCAGGCTGACCGTGGCATTTTCCTCACCGGCCTTGGGGTATTTGAAAACGTAGGGTCGTTGGTAGAGCCCGGTTCCATAGACATCCATAGAAAACTCGGGTACGTTTGTCTCGTCAAAACGCATAAAGGCGATTTTGGTATCGTCAGAATTCCATTCAAACGCCCGCACAAAACCAAATTCCTCTTCGTACACCCAATCGGTGACTCCGTTAATGACCTTGTTCTTTACACCATCAGTAGTGATTTGCACTGTTTCTTTAGAAGCTATATCGAATATATATAGATTGTTGTTGGCGACATAAGCCACTTGTTTTCCATTGTGAGAAATAGAAGGTTCCCTGATTTTAGTGCCGGCTATTTTAACAAGGCTTTTTAAGGCAATGTCATAAACATAATAAATGCCCAAAGTAGAATGTCTAAAGATTGCTTCAACCTCAGTGGACAAAAGCAATTTAGATTCATCGGCCGCAAACTCATAGGAAGAAAAACCACCCATCTCAGCTAAATCGGAAGATGACACTATAGTCTCTACTTTTTTGTTCGTGAGGTAATCATACGTATCAACACTATTTACGTAATTTATGGGATCCTTATTTAAAATAGTATACTGCTTACCATTTTTCATAGAACGAAGTGCGTCCATACCCTCTGTACGAAAAACCCCCTGATAAATATCGGTTACGGTTATCTGTTTCTTTTGGGCGAAAGTCACATTGATAAAACCGAACACGAATAACACCAAGACAATTAATCTACTCATAAATAAACAGTTTGAATTTGCACTTTAAATCTGGTTCTACTACTATTTGTGTGGGTAAGATCATATTTTTAGTTTTGAACATCTTAAAAAACAATGGGTGAATGCCCGCCTGAACGGCACGGGCAGGCTTAAATAATACAAATAAGCAATAGACTGATATACAAGTAAATAAGACTATTTTAGGCTCTAGTTTAAAATAGCTATTACATTCGCATTGCCTAATTTTAAAGGCTTCGGGGTTACTCGATATTAAAAATTACATCCAATAAAACAGAACAATCGACTTTGTTTACAAATATCAACGCTAAATTAAACTAGAGCCCTATTTTATTCACACATTAAAGCATTCATACATTCATTCATTTTGAACTGATATAAATCTTCCACTAAACCTGCCCGCCCGGCAGGCTGGTTCGCAGTAGTACCTTAAATCTCTTCAAGTTTAGTGATAATTCTACAAAAAATATCGATTTAAAGTAAAAAAGAGTTGGAATTCCACCAAATACCTCCGGTATTTACTCTTTGAATCCATCTTTTGAATATATACTCCTGCCAAATGTAAATTCGGGAGAATCTAGGCAGGGGGTTTTTCTCATACCAACCTGCCTGCCGGCAGGCAGGTTGAAATTTCGGGTTTCCATTTGGCAGGAGTATATGTATCTTTACCGAACAAATCAATAGCTACATGATTGCGCCCATTGAAGGATTTTCAAAACTTACCAAAGAAGAGAAAATAGACTGGATCGCCCTGAGCTATACGAGTGATCCCGAGGCAACCAAAAAAATCCTAAAAAGCTACTGGAATACGAATGCCGATGTGCAAAAACTGCACGATGAATTCATTGAAAATACGATCACCAATTATTATCTGCCCTTGGGCATTGCCCCTAATTTCTTGATTGACGGAAAACTGTATGCCATACCCATGGCCGTTGAAGAAAGCTCAGTAGTTGCAGCGGCCAGCAAGTCGGCCAAATTTTGGTTGAAACGTGGCGGATTCAAAACCACGGTTTTGGGTACTGAAAAAATAGGGCAGGTTCATTTTATCTTCAAAGGTGATTTTGACAAACTGGAAGAATTTTTCAAAACCGTTAAACCCAAATTGATTTCTGATGCTTTGGGCATTACCAAAAACATGAACAAACGTGGTGGCGGCATTGTAGACATTGAGTTGAGAAACAAGACGGCACAATTGAAAGATTATTAGCAACTGCATTGCACCTTTGAGACCTTAGACGCAATGGGCGCCAATTTCATCAACTCGTGTTTAGAGCAGCTAGCAAAGATCCTTAAAAACGAGGCGAAGCTTTTCTCAGGCTTTTCAAGCAATGAAAAAAATATTGAAATCGTCATGAGCATTCTCAGCAATTACGTACCGAACTGTTTGGTGCGTGCAGAAGTGAGCTGCCCAATTGAAGAATTGATGAGTGACAAGAACGATGCCAAGATGTTTGCTGAAAAAATGGCACAGGCGGTCAATATAGCTAATATAGAACCGCATAGAGCGGTCACCCATAATAAGGGTATTATGAACGGGGTCGACGCCGTGGTCTTGGCCACAGGAAACGATTTTAGGGCTGTAGAGGCAGGCGTACATGCTTATGCCGCCAAAGATGGCTCGTACACGAGCCTAACCAATATCAGCATTGACAAGGGTATTTTCAGGTTTTGGATCGAACTGCCCTTAGCCCTAGGCACTGTAGGCGGATTGACAAACCTGCACCCCCTAGCAAAATTGGCCTTGGAAATACTGTACAAACCCTCAGCTCGAGAATTGATGCAAATCGTGGCCGTAGCCGGACTCGCCCAAAACTTTGCGGCACTTCAATCACTGGTGACTACTGGTATTCAAGAAGGACATATGAAAATGCACCTGCTCAATATCTTAAACCAACTTGGGGCGACCGAACAAGAAAAAGTATCCTTGATCGAGCATTTCAAAAAAAATGCAGCTACCCATAGTGCGGTTACAGCTGCGTTTGACGAATTGCGAAAAGCTAAAAGGAAAATTCGTTAGAACGTTTTTCGGTGATAGCTATCTTACATTTTTGTACCTTTACTTCAATACGTTACCAAAAAATATGCAACAAATAGCAAAATATATCGAAATAAACCCTTCTAAAAGATTTGGGAAACCTATAATTAAAGGTACTCGAATTTCTGTATATGATGTCCTGAATTGGATGGCCAATGGAATGAGCAAAAAAGAAATAATCCTTGATTTTCCAGCACCTAATGAAGAACAAATAAATGCGTGTTTAGCGTATGCCGCTACTCGGGAATATAAAATAAACATCACTTCTTGAAATTACTTTTTGACCAAAACATCTCATATAGACTTGTAAAAAAAATACATGACGCCTTTCCATTATCCAATCATATCGAGACACTTGACTTAACAAATACCACAGATTTAGAAATTTGGATCTTTGCTAAAGAAAATGATTTTACAATTGTATCCTTCGATGGAGATTTTATAGACCTTAATACTTTGTATGGAAGTCCTCCTAAAATAATTTGGATGAGAACAGGGAATATGACCACTAACAATCTGGTCAATCTGTTTTTTGAGCGCAAATCTCTCATACGGGACTTTCTAAAAGACAATGCCGCCGAAGTTCTACAGATTCTTGTTGAGAAATGAAATCGAAAAAATTTTACAGCAACGGAAAATTATTGCTCTCAGGGGAATACGCCATTCTTGACGGCGCTTCAGGTTTGGCGATACCCACAAAGTACGGCCAGCACCTAAAGGTCTCGAAAAACGATTCTCCATTACTCTCATGGAAAAGCCTCGATGAAAAAGGCACTATTTGGTTTACCGGAAGCTATAATAAAGATTCACTTCAAGAAATTTCAAGTTCTGACAAAGACGTTTCAAAAAGACTTTTAAAAATTATTTTAGGGGCGCAACGTTTAAATTCTGATTTTTTAAAAGAACATAAGGGCTACGTAGTGGAAACGAAATTGACCTTTCCAAGAGATTGGGGCTTGGGTTCATCCTCTACACTGATCAACAATATTGCCAATTGGGCCAATGTAAATGCCTTCCATCTTTTAGCATCGACCTTTGGCGGTAGTGGTTATGATATTGCCTGTGCACAACATAACAAGCCCATTTTATTCTGTCTTGAAAATAAACAGCCCATAGTCAAAGAGGTCGATTTCAATCCCTCTTTCAAAAACGAACTGTATCTTGTCTACCTCAACAAAAAACAAAATAGCCAAGAGAGTATCGCCCAATACAGAAATAGAGATTTCGACAAAACACAACTGGCGGCAAATCTATCAGCAATCACTTCTAAAATGTGCTTATGCCAAAATATAGTCGTTTTTGAGGAGTTGATGAATGAACATGAAGCCCTGCTCTCAAATGTACTGGACATGCCCAAGTTAAAAGATGTATTTTTCAGTGATTATGATGGAGCTATCAAAAGCTTAGGGGCTTGGGGAGGTGATTTCTTTCTTGCAACTGGCAACGAACATACACCCCACTATTTTATGAAAAAAGGATTTCATACCATCATACCGTACAATGGGATGGTCTTATAAAAACAAACAGTACTGTCCGGTTAAACCTGTAGGCAGGCAGGGACATAAGACCGCTGCGCTATTAGATATAAGACGTAAGACTATTTTGCAACTATTTGAAAACAATAGTACTACTAGCTGACTTCTTAGTTATCTCTCAAGTTTTAAAGGCAAGGTGTTGAGTTTCGATTCAAAATTAATGATACTGATTAATAGGTATTGCCAAAACTTTTAAAAAAATTTACCGGACAACAATAAAAAACAAATAAAAAAATTATTAAAACCGACCATCCTCGAGGCAGAGCCATAGAAACACCAGCCAGCAGGCTGGCCCGAGAAAGAGCCATTGGGGAATTTATTCAGATTTAAAATTTATTTAGTAGAAAACAGCCCTATTGTCCTCTATTTCTGAACCTTCTTTTAAGGCATTGTATACCGCCGTGTTCACTTTTGAAGCGCTTGAAGATTTTAAGTTATTGGCGTAGGTGCTATAATTATCTAATTTTGCAGCCTCTTCTTTTTTGGTAACGGTAACCAAAAAGACTCCTGTTTCGCCCTCAATCAAACCAGAGGTCTCACCTTCTGCCATTGCAAAAGCAGTACCTACCACAACTGGTTCACGTCCCGCACCTGGAATTGTGGGTGATTTCACCGTCAAAACCGATGCGTTGGCCATGGGTATGGCCGTATCTTTGGCAAGCACCTCCATTGATTTGCCCTTGTGCTCGCCCATAATCTGGGCAGCTTTTCGTTCTTTCCTGATTTTAGGAAGCACTATAGCAGATGCATCCTCAACGCTCATTAACCCTTCTTTGTGTGATGCCGTCAGCTGTGCTACCGCATAACCGTTGTTAATATTAAAACGTTTGATATCGCCTACCTTGGTATCTTCGGTAAACGCCCATTGCACAATGTTACGCTGTGATGAAAGTCCGGGTAGGTTTTCATCCATCACTTTTATCTTATTCACGGATCTAACTGCATATTCGTTCTCTTTTGCCAAATCAGTAAAAGTTTTGTCGCTTGATGCGGCGGCCATCTCAAATTTTGTGGCATCGGTGAACAAGGTATTGATCGTTTCTTCGGAAGCTTCCACAGCCCTGGCCAAGGTTGCTATCTGAACGATATCTTGTTTATCATCTACTTTTATAACATGAAAACCAAAATCGGTTTCAACCAAACCAATGGTTCCAACGGGATTGCCAAAGGCAAAATCGTTGAACTTAGGCACCATTCTCCCTTCTTGAAAATATCCTAGGTCGCCTCCATTTGTAGCCGAAGGGCCGTCAGAATTGTCACGCGCCAATTCTACAAAAACAGTTTCCTTTTTCTTTGCTTCCTTAAGCAATTCATTCGCTTTTTTCTCAGCTTCCTCTTTGGTTCTTTTTACATCTGGGCTGGCTCTTTCAGCACCTACGTAACCTATAAGGATATGGCTTGCCTTTACCGACCCATTTTGTTTTCTAGCCACCATTTTCGATACCTTGTAAAAATCACCATCTCGGTAAGGTCCGTAGGTGCTACCCACTTTTAAAGTCATTAAGGTGTCTGAAAACAACTGGGGAAGGTCTTTTTTTACCTTGAACAGCGTGTCAAACTGAATATCTGAATTACGCTCTAAAAAGGCAGCTACATCTTTGGTGTTTCTAAAACCTACAAGGGTATCGTTCGTGTCTGATTGGGCGTTGTACTCCACAGAATTACCCAGTAGCCCGGTGATTTTCTCTTTAACCGCAGTCTCATCAGCAGCTGATGGCTTTTCTTCAAAATATACAAATTGTATATCACTTGATTTCTCTTGTTTGAAATCGTCTTTATGGGCATTGATATACGACTGAATCTCGCTCTTGGTAACCGTAATCGAACTATCTGAAATAGAAGCATAAGGCACCCGTATGTACTTGATGTTGATTTTGTTGTTGGCAAGTTTGTATTCAAGCTCGCCTTCTTTTAACGTAGCCCCAATACCTGCTTTTACAAGATTAAAATAGGTTTGTTCTTTACTACTTTGAACAATGTTCTTTTCATCTTGCAACCAAAGCTGATATTGTGCAGGGTTGTTCACCTTCATATCAGCAATGAACTCTCTAAATTTATTCTCATCAAAAACTCCGCTTTCGTTTAAAAACTGGGGACTTTGTGAGTAAGAAGGTATGTTTTTTATATAATTCATGATTTGATCCTGCTCTATATCAATACCCAAATCTTCAAACTGTTGGCCCAAAATTGAATTGCGCACTTCTTGATTCCAAACCTGATCCACCAATTGCATTGAAGATGATGTAGGCCCTTGTCTTCTTGTAGCGACCTCTACCTTTTGTCTAAAGGCATCTATCGATATCTCGTTTCCGTTTATTTCAGCTACCGTAGAACCTACCTTGCTACCTGAACCAAAACTACCACTGGTGAAAACACCTGATATTACAAATGCGAACAACGCCAAACCTATGATCAATATCAAAATGGTGGTTCTCTTTCTTATATTCTCTAAAATTGCCATTATACGGAGTGTTTAAAATCAGTTGGCAAAATTACCACTTTCTTTTCAATTAATAAAGATTTTAAAGAATGGGATTTGGAAGGCTGAACATAATGTTTTTGGATGCGAACAACGCTTTATCCTTAAAAAGCAATATATACTCCTGCCACTTTAAAACCCGAAATTTCAACCTGCCTGGCCGGCAGGCAGGTTGAAATTTCGGGTTTCTATTTGGCAGGAGTGTACAAGAAGATAATCTAGATATTTCAAAACAGTCTCTTAATCTTCTATTCTTTTTCAAGCACATTCATCATGACCAAATCGATCTTAGTGCTTGAAACCTCGAGAATGGTAAAACGGAAATTTTCAATAATAATCTCAGAATCTTGCTCAGGAATCTCGCCCGTTTCATTAACGATCAGTCCGCCAAGGGTTTCGTATTCATCAGATTCTGGCAATTCAATTCTATACGTTTCATTCAGGTAATCAACCTCTAATCGAGCGGAAAGCTTGAAAACGGTCTCATCGATTTTATCTTCTATTAAATCTGAAGAATCGTGCTCGTCCTCAATTTCACCAAATAGTTCCTCAACAATATCTTCTATGGTCATTATACCTGATGTACCCCCATATTCGTCTAGCACCACGGCCATGCTTTTTCGCTTTTTGGTCAACACTTTCAAAATATCATGTACCAGCATAGTCTCGGGCACAAACTCAATAGGGCGTAATATACTTTTTATGGTTTTTGGTTTTTTGAACAATTCATAAGAATGAACGTAACCAATGATATTATCAACCGTATCTTTAAAAATCAATATTTTCGAATAGCCGGTTTCAGTAAATAATTTCGTGAGGTTTTTGGGGGTTTCATGCAATTCTACGGCAGTAATCTCAGTTCGAGGCACCATGACCTCTCTTGCCTTTACGCCCGTAAACTCAAGTGCATTTTGAAAAATCTGAATTTCTGAATCTACCTCGGCCTCTTCCTCAATGGCTTCCATTTGTTCTGAAATATAATCTCCGAGCTCTAGTTTGCTAAAAACTAATTGTACCTCATCACCATCGGTTTTAAAGAAAGCTTTCAAAATAAAATCAGAAATTTTGATGATGACATCAGAAATTACCGAAAACAATACGTAAAAGATATATGCTGGTAATGCCAGTATTTTCATTAGGGTATTAGAGTAAATCTGAAACAACACTTTGGGCAAGAACTCGGCCGTAAGTAAAATAACTACGGTCGAAATTACTGTTTGCGAAAGCAAACTGAAATCGGTCAGAAGCAGTCGTAAAAAACCATTTGATGTAGCAGTGAGGCCCTCGAACCAGTGCATTAAGGCCTCACCCATAAAAAGCCCGTAAACAACCAAAGCGATATTATTGCCAATCAACATGGTAGCAATGAACTTTGATGGTTTTTTGGTAAGATAAGAGAGTATTTTTGCTTGAAGCCCCCCTTTCTTTTTCTCTATTGCAAGATGGATCTTATTGGCAGATATATAGGCAATCTCCATACCCGAAAAGAAGGCGGAAAGCAATAAAGATATGATGATAATGACAATTGTAGTATCCAAAATCATTGGTGGTTATCACGTTGTCGACGTTCAAATTTCTTTCGATAATTTCTACGGAACAAGAACATACCAATTGATGCTACCAGAAAAAAGATGAACAGGTAGGCATGTTGCCGGTCAACATTCCAAACTGAATAAATTTTATACAAAGAAAAAAACGCAACACCCAAATACAAATACTCGGTATACCTTAATATTTTAATCATCTTTTTTTTTCTTTTCTTCTTTGATAAGTATTAGACCATAGGTCTTGTGCGCATTTAAAAAACTAAGGTCTTTGTTGAAATCCATTCCTTCGCCGTCCATGATGGTACCCTCTTCTGGGTTAGTGTATTTGAACTTTTCTTGAGTGAAAATCCACTCATTGTTCTGGTCATAGAACAACTGTGGAGTTTCTAACTTTTTACCATCATGGGTCTCCAAGACCACATTACCCTGTAAATCTATTAAATTAGTTGCAGAATAAATAATTCCGTAATCGGCTTTTACAATGCTTTTTTGATTTTCATCATCGTAAAAATCTACCAAAAGACCATTTGGGAAGGTGCGGTAAGGAAAAATTAGGTTTTCAAAATCTTCACTGATCGGGCTGGTCAAAACAGTGATCACCTTTGTGGGCTGAACGTCTTCGGTTTCAAGATTTTCTTTTGCTTCGGTATACGTTAATACAAAATTCTGGGCAACACCCCTGGGGTATATCGTTTTCTTTGCTTCTTCACCCACTCTTTTATAACTGTCGCCACAGGATACAAAAAAAAGCATTGCCATAAATACCATGGCAATGCCTTTACATATCATCTTAAAATATTTTATCATCTTACAAGTTAGGTACTTTAATGCTACCGCCTACCCAACAACCGAAAGACACGGTCTTACCTGCCATTCCTGCAGTAAAGATCATTTCTTTGGTAGGTGCTTTTGCATTATAACTAGCAGCCGATTTATTGGCCCTTGAGCTCAACGAAGGGTCTACCCTACCTGCCTTACGAGCCATTTCTGCCGCTTTCCAATAGATGGCACGTTTCTCGAAGGTGGTAGTACCACATTGGTTGGCACTGGTCGCATATAGGTTGGCAATCAACAGATGGGCCTTGCCGTTTGACGGGTTTGCATTAATAGCTTTCTGAGCATATTTCTTTGCCGTTGACTTACTGCCCCTTCTGTAGATTGTAGCAACCTTATAGGCGATTTTTGATTTTTTCTTGGCATCGGTCTCTAAGCCAAGTGCTTTATCAAAAGAAGCTATTGCTCCTTTGGTGTCACCAGATTTTTGCTTTAAGGTGCCTTCATAAACATAGGCATCCGCTGAAGGATCGAGTGCAACCTGTACTTCAAATAGTTTCTTGAACATGGGGTCATCGGTACATTCTTTGCTGAACATTCTACCAACTGCTCTTTTCACCCATTTGATGTCTCCTTTTTTGGCATCAAAACTCTTTTGGTACAACGGAACCAAGTTGCTACAATCGGCAAGTGCACCCAATTTAGAATCTATACTACCTGCAATCTTACCAAAAGATTTTGAGTTAATGGTAGCCATTTTCAATCTTTTTTTCTCTTTGGATGTCAATGTGCCCGCCTCATCCTTTGGTAATAGTTTTGCCACTATGTCGGTCAACTTTATGTTTTCTTCCTCGATTTTTTCGTTGACATTGTCATAGACGTCAAAAACCTCTTGCAATTCTTTTTTGCCGGCACCATGCAAATCAACCAAACTTGAGAAATACAGATATAGTGCCTTTGGGTTTTTAAAATTGTCTCTATCTTCAGTAAAGGCCGTACTCAACGTACTATAGATCTCATCATCAGCGATCATTTTGTTATCGTACTTCAAAAGAACCTTGTCTATCAAAACATTTGCCTTTTTTGTCTTTGCCGGAAAGTGCTTCAAACTTCCTTCATATAAAGCCAATAAATCATTGATATAACCATCTTTTTCAGCCCCAGAAGACTTTTTTATTTTATCTTTGAGAATTCTTTTTCCGTAGATAAAATTGGCTCTGTTCAGAGCTGGGCAGGTTTCATATACCATTTTCCATGGCGTATATGCCGCTTCGTAGTTCTTGACTTTTACATGCTCTGTGTAAATTGAGAGGTTGGTCATACACTCTGGGTTTTGTGCTTGGGCATTACTTATTCCCATATACCCTAAAATCATTATCGCCGTAAAATAGAGTTTCGTTTTCATATTACAATTGTTTTAAAGTGGTTAATGTACTGAATATTTATTAGTTGATCTTTCTTTTCTGGAACCAAATATCATTGAGCGACAGCCCTACGTTTATTTTAAAGTAATCCTCCTCTATGAGGCCTGCCTTGGTAGTTCCCCTTTTTCCAAACTCAAAACCGAGATTAAGATTAGAGAAACTACGGCCCAACGGTAGACCAACTCCAAAAGTTATGCCAAAGTTATTTATCTCGGTGTTGTTGACTACCATTCCCGTCTTGTCCATACGAACTCCTGCCCGGTAGGCAATTCGCTTTAAATAGCTATTGAACGAGGTATGATCTGGTACGAAATAGCCGCCAAAAGCAAAAGAACTGGCATCTTGATAAACCAAATTATCAACCTGAATAAACTCTGTTGCATAAGTTCCAGCTTTTTGAAAACTATACTCTGCCCCTAAAAACCATTTCATATCCTCACCATAACCTAGGCCCAAAGTTGTTGTTGTGGGTATTTTTATTTCAGTGAACTCAAGTCCCCTTGCGGTCAGGTTTACATCAATTACTTCAATGTTCTGCCCCGTTGCCGTAGCGAACGAACCTATTTGATGTGTATTTCTTGATGTTAGGTTTGCTTGGGTGTTCACCCTTAACGAGGTATATAGCGAATATTTGTCTTTAAAGGTCGGGGTGTAGCTCAGTGCGTAGTTGAAATCCATTCCGTTGACCCTAGACGTTCTGTTATCCAAAATACCAAACTGTACATTTTCAACTGTTTGAATTCTTTCGTGCTCTAAAGTGCCAAAGTTAAAATTGGCGGTTACCCCAATTGCAAAATCTTTGGCAAACTCATATCCTACCGAAAAATAGACCTTGTTCAAACCGCCCTCACCTGAATATACATTGGTTACCAACGCATCATTTGCATTGTTCGATTCTGAAACCAGATTATAGCCTACCGATGAGTTGGGCATAATACCAAAACCCATTCCGAGTCCTTTTCCCAAACTAAAGCCAAGCGCAAGGTAATCAAGATTGGCCACCTTACCTTCTTCTTGGGCCGTGGCACTCTTTAAAGTCAATTGTTTGTGTGAAACTCCTGCAGCATAGACCATGAGCCCAATTTTTTCAGTCGCCTTCACTCCCAATTTACCATAAGCCGCAGGGTTGTTGAGGCTCAGGTGGATACTATCGGCATATACCGCTATACCACCCATCATTTGATTTTCAACGGTACGAGATGTTCTTACCTCGCCAATACCGAAAAAGGAATAGGGTGAAACCGAACCATCTTGAGCGCTCATACCTATCGAGGCCATGCAAACCAATGCAATTACAATTTTTTTGATCATTTAACGCTTGTTGTATTCCAGTAAATGGTTTAACCCTACCAGGAGGAATTTGGAATGCGCAAATATGGTATTTTTTAATCGTTTTGACAAAAATTGAGCGTCGCCGCCTGTTAAAATAATTGTTAAATCTATAAAACGTGAACTATATTGATCGACAATACCATCGATTTCGCTCACTATACCGTTGACGACCCCACTATGAATACTTGTTTTTGTAGAATTTCCGATAAGATCCAAAGGCTCATCGACATCTAAAAGCGGAAGCTTAGCTGTTTGGTTATGAAGCGCTTTATACCGCATGGCCAAGCCCGGTGAAATAGCGCCCCCAACATATTCTCCACTACTGTTTATCATATCATAGGTAATACAGCTTCCTGCATCAACGACCAATGTATTCCGTTTGGGGTTGTGGTAGAATGCTGCCGCTACCAAAGCCAATCGATCAACACCCAAGGTTTGGGGCGTGGCATAGGAGTTTTTAAATGGGACTTTAGACCTGTGGCCCAACACATGCACTTGACAAAAAACAGCCAACACAATAAGTTCGGTTTTTTTTAAAATACCTACTGAAGACACTATCGCCCAACTAATATGGGGGTATTGGTTGAAAATTTCCTTTACCGTTGCAGTAAACCGACCTTCTTTGACTATTTCATCGAAAAAAAGTTTTTCTTTATCGAATACGGCGAGCTTAACAGAGGTATTTCCGGCATCTATTATTAGGTTCATACTGCAAAGATCACAAAATGCGAAAAAACAAATGCCTTTTTTCGTATTTTTGTTTGTATATCCTAAATTTGAAATTATATTTGCACCCGCTGAAAAGCGACTGGTACCTTAGCTCAGTTGGTAGAGCAACGGACTGAAAATCCGTGTGTCCCTGGTTCGATTCCTGGAGGTACCACATAACCCCCCCCGCGTTCTTGTAGGGGGTTTTGTTTATATTCCTATATGACTATCGGATTGATTGCACAAAATAATATTTTGTAACTAGCTGTATAAAAGCGATTTGCAATGTAGTGCCTTTTGCAAGACAATTTTTAGAGTTAGTTTTGTCACATTTTTAACGGATTATAATTTAATTTCGTTTTTGGTAAAACATAATCATCACGTTATCAATTATTATAGTCCAAGTGAATTATATGTGGTAACTGTTCAGCCCCCTCTTGTCATTCCGAGGCACGAGCCCGCCTGCCGGACGGGCAGGGAATCTCTGCGCATACTTGTTCAGGTCTCGTTTTGGAATTGATGGTCGATTCCAGTATTGGCAAGAAGGCTCCTGTTTGCAGTTCAATACAGGTGAAAGGTAGTGTCAACACTCTCAAGGGATTCCTCACTTCGCCTGCCTGCCGGTCAGGCAGGTTCGGAATGACAAAGGGGGAGGAAAAAATGATTAAAACTAGGATTACAACATAGAAGTTACTATATGTAACGAATCCGATAGTCATATATTTTTAACATAAGAGAGACCGTGGTCATGGTTTCCCCGAAGCGTCGGGGCTGGAGGCACCACATATAACCCACTGCATTTGCAGGGTTTTTTTTATCGATAGCACTTTCTCTATATTCTTTTCAGCAAATCGACGGATAGGTTTTATATCGGGGAAACCCCAAGCCTGCACAACCGATTGAAAGAGCATCTTTAACATCACCTCGCCAAAAACCAGAGATTGGTTCTCTGGTTTTTAGGTTCTACCGATTACATATAATTATTTCTTTACCTCTAACAACCATGCATCTTTGAAAACACCGTTAGACTTCTGGGAATCCAGTTTTTTAGAGGCTGTATTTTCATCTGCATCCGAATCAATGTAAACGTAGTACTTTTTACTTGTACCGGTTTTACCCACTACCGAACGGTGGTCTTTTTTACCTAATTCCTTTTTGAAAAGAGCCGCTTCTTCTATGGTGTCAAAACTACCTGCAATGATATAGTACCTTGGCGACATTTCTACAAACACGTAATTGGATTTGGTTTTCTTAGGTTTCTCCGGTACTGTTTTCGCTTCCTCTTTTTTAGTTTCCACTTTTTCGATCGTTTCGATTTTTTCTTCGACTACCGGCTCTGGCAAAACTTCTGGTTCTTTCTTCTTTTTGGGCTTGTCGGTTTTTATCGCTTCTACCTTTTCTATCGTTTGTTTTGCGTTTTCCATCCATTCGGGCTCTTCTTCCCCATTTTCACCGCCCTGTTTTTTGAAACGGTATGTAAGACCCACTGAATGTACATCGTCAAAGTTCATGGCACCAAGTGCTTTTTCATATGAATAACCAAGTTGTAGTACATTGAACAGCTGGACTCTAATTGCAGGGTTGATCGAGTAATCGTTCTTGTAAGAAACGCTTGCACTTACCCAGTTCTTAACATCAAACCGCAATGCTCCTTCGTAAATCGGATCATCTGTATAACTTAAATATCTAAAAATGGGGGTGACCCTGAAATTTTCTGATAGGGCGATCGCATATTGGGCGTAGGCCGTAAAACCAAAATCTACCAAATAATGCAATTCATCTTCGGAAGCTTCGCGCAAAACAATGCTCTGAACGGGCATTTTATTATAAAATCCGCCCAAAGTAAAGTTTTTATTGGTGTAGTGAAGCCCTGCCCTATATATGAAATCTGTATTGGCATTGTTTATACTGGGAACGAAATCCCCGTTTTCAGGCAATTGCCATTCTGGAACCCTGTCTTGTTTTCTAGTATCGACGCCTCCTGAAACACCCAATTTCACGTAATGGCGAACATTCCCTAAGCTAAATTTAATGGCACTGGAAATCATTGCGGTTGAATAGGAGTGAAAATCAAGTCTATCCTTAAAATAATCAAATCCGAAAGAGACATTTTGGTATACCGGAAAATGTGCGTTCAAATATTGCGAAAATTGTTTTCTTTCAGAATCGGAAACCTGAACCAAGGCTGTAGCCTCAGCGCGTTTACCCTCTCCGACAAAAGAAGGATCTGACAAATGGGGATAGAGGATGTCTTGAGTGGGAAAGATCACACGCTGGCCAAAAAAGACAGTAGATGAAAGCAGGGCAAAAAACAACACTAAATTTCTCATATTTTGGGGCTAAATAACTCGTCGACTATAAAATTAACGGATCAAAATAATCTTGCTGGAAGCACCTGCGTAGGTACTGATCCTGTAAATGTACTCTCCTGCGGGCAATGAGCCGTTTTGTATTGATTCATCAAGATCAATAGTATATTGCCCCTCGGCCATAAAACCATTTTTAAGCGTACCCATGCGTTGCCCAAGAATATTGTACAATTGCACATCAACGTGCATGGCCTTGTTGATGTTCAAGGCAATGGAGGGCTTGTTCGACGCATCATAAAAGGGATTGTGCGAAAAACTCTCAACAACAATAGGGTTTTCTGGATCTGGGATGGGAGCTTCCGGTCTTTTACATGAAAAACCAAGGTCCAGGTTTTCATAAGCACCTGTTAGGGCAAGATTTACCTGAGACTCTCCTATACAGAGCCACTGTGAAAGCACCGAGGCGTAAAGGCTTCGGAAATCAGTCGTGTTCTTCATGTTTCTATTTCCGTCAAGATTGGTCAAATCGGGATAATCGCCAACAAATCCATTTCCGTTCAGGCCTGGCCCGAAAAAAAGTGTTGGCGAGGCCGTACCGTGATCGGTACCGCTGGATCCGTTTTCATAGACCCTTCTGCCAAATTCCGAAAAGGTCATGCCCAGTACTTTTTCATGGTGGCCGGTCTGCTCTATATCCTTATAAAAATCGTTCACGGCCCTGCTCAGATCACCCATCAGCCTTGGATGGTTCTCTGATTGATTGGAGTGGGTATCAAACCCGCCCAAGGTTACCATGAAAACCTTGGTGCCCAGATTGCCCTTGATCAACCTTGCTATGATGGCCAACTGCCTGGAAATACTATTATCTTGGTATTCCACAGAATTTCCCGAGGCTTTGTAAGCCTCGTTGATAACCCCGCAATACGCATAGGTAGAATTTGAAATAGCCCTTAAAAATTCTTGCTGCTGGCCCGATTTACAGTTTAGATCAAGACCGTCTACACTGAACTGTAGTCCTTTTTCGGCAATCTGCTCCAACTGTTCTGGGTTTGACACCGAAAAGGAAAACTGTTGGTCCTCATGGCTGAAAATCAAATTTCCGATACTCCCAATTTGAATTGCC